>VGXD01000067.1 GCA_016873525.1 Nitrospira sp.
GACGCCGAACCGGCTGGCATCCGCCAGCGGCAGCTCGATGGCGCCGACCACCGCGTCGGCCTGCTTGGCGAGGAGAAAGTCGTACATCTCGGCGTAATTCATCTTGTAGATGTGGTCGCCGGCCAGGATCAGCACGAACTCCGGCTGCTCGTTGTCCAGCAGAAACAGGTTTTGGTAGACCGCATCGGCGGTGCCCCGGTACCAATCCTCGCTGATCCGTTGCTGCGGCGGGATCGAGGCGATGAACTCGCCGAGTTCGGGGTTGAGCATGTTCCAGGCCGTGCGGATGTGGCGGTCCAACGAATGAGATTTATACTGAATCAGGACCGCGACCTGCCGGAGCCCCGAGTTGAGACAGTTGCTGAGGGTGAAATCGATGATGCGGTACTTGCCCCCGAACGGAACGGCCGGTTTGGCCCGGTGCAGCGTGAGCGGGTGGAGCCGCTCTCCCTTGCCGCCGGCCAGGACCATGGTCAGCACCTTGCGCATGGATCAAATTGTAACAGGACGAATCCGAAATAGAAAGGATCGGCGCCGGCGGATTGGAAAGACGGGGAGAGATTGACAGGGTCGCCGCTTGCGACGATACTAGCCATCCAAGGTCCGTGGTCATACATGGTTGGCGAGGGGGTGACGATGCCCAGGAAAGCAACGGCCAAGAAGCCCGTGCGGAAAGTCAAAGCGGTCGCAGTCACGGATGGTCCGGAATCGTCCCTGTTGCACAGTGTGCTCTGGCGGCTGGACCGGCTCGAGCGGCAAGTCCGGACGCTGTCGGAACTGGTTCGGGACCACGCGGAAGACGCCGATCGTCTCGTCAGGATCGTCGGCGAGGACCACGAGGTCTTGCGGCGCGAACTCCTGCACGAACACCAGACCCGGTTGCGCGTGCGAAAGCGCGCGCGCCATCTCACTTCGAGCAACGGGTTCGACAGCTAGGGCCCCGGCGCGGGCGGAGGAGTCGGCAACCGTGGCCGAGGTAAGCGTCGAGATACGGAATGCGGTGAAGGCCCACGGCGCGACCCTGGCCGTCGATCACCTGTCGCTGGAAGTCCGGCGCGGCGAGTTTTTTTCCATCCTCGGGCCGAGCGGATCGGGCAAGACGACGACCCTCAGGTTGCTGGCCGGATTCGAACGGCTGGATCAGGGCGATATCCTGATCGAGGGGCGGTCGATGCGGTCCGTGCCCCCCAACCACCGGCCCGTCAATCTCGTTTTTCAACACTACGCATTGTTTCCCCACCTGACGGTCTTCGGCAATGTCTCGTTCGGGCTCGAAATGCGCCGTCTGCCCAAGGAGGAGATTCGATCCCGGGTGGCCTCGGTGCTCGACATGGTCCGGTTGACGCCGAAGCAGGACCGATGGCCGGCGCAGCTGTCGGGCGGCGAGCAGCAGCGGGTGGCCCTGGCCAGGGCCCTGGTCAACCAGCCTTCGGTGCTGTTGCTGGACGAGCCGCTCGGCGCGTTGGATCAGCAGCTCCGCCAGGACATGCAGGTCGAACTCAAGGCCATTCAGGAACAGGTGGGGATTACCTTCATCTGCGTCACGCACCACCAGGAAGAGGCGCTGACGATGTCGGACCGGGTGGCCATCATGCATCAGGGGCGCCTCCTGCAAGTCGGGAGCCCGCAGGAGATTTACGAAGCCCCGGCATCCTCCTTCGTCGCCGGCTTCATCGGGGTTTCCAATACGCTCAGGGGCCGCATCGCCCGCTTCAACGGGACGACCTGCGACGTGACGGTGCCGGGGCTTCCCACGGGCCAAGCCATTGTCGCGCGGCCCTCTGCCGGCGCCGGGGTCGGCAGCTCCGTGACCCTTGTGTTGCGTCCGGAGCGGCTGCATCTCTCCAACGAGGTCCGCGTGGGCGGCTTCGACAATGTGCTGGAGGGCAGGGTCAGCAAGGCGGTCTACAATGGCAGCGAGATGCAGTATCTGCTGTCGCTTGCCGACGGGATTTCCTGGAAGGCCCGCGTGCCGAACGTCGGGGAGGGGCAGAAAAAGTTCCTGCCGGGTGAAGCGGTCTTCGTCCGGTGGAATGCCGACGAGGGAGTGGTCCTGACCGAGTGAGTCCCATCGCGTTCCCGCCCAAGACAATTTCCGAGCAGGGTCGCGCCGAGAGGCCGGGGCTGGCCGGCTGGCTCCTCGCTCCGGCCTTGGGGTGGATGGGCGTCTTTTTCCTGCTTCCGCTTGCGCTGGTCTTCGCCATCAGCTTCGCCTCGCGGGGGACTTACGGCGGGGTGGAGTGGACCGTCAGCGTCGCCAACTATCTCAACGTCATCGATCCCCTCTATCTCAAGATTGTCCTCCGATCGCTGGCGTTGGCCCTGGCTACGACCGTCTGGTGTTTGGTCTTGGGATTTCCGCTGGCCTACTACATCGCCCGCTTGCCGGCTCGCTGGCAGGGCGTCTGGCTCTTGCTGGTGATGATCCCCTTCTGGACGAATTTCCTGGTCAGGACTTATGCCTGGATGTTCATGCTCCGCACCGAAGGCTTGCTGAACACGGCCTTGATAGGCCTGGGGCTGATCGCAAGCCCGATGGAGATTCTCTATTCGACGACCGCCGTGCTGATCGGGCTGGTCTACGGCTACCTGCCGTTCATGGTCCTGCCGCTCTATGCGGCCATCGAGCGACTGGCGCCTTCCCTGGTGGAGGCGGCCTGGGACCTCTATGCGTCGCCCTGGGCGGTGTTCCGGCGGGTGATCCTGCCCCTGACGAAGCCCGGGATCGTGGCGGGCTGTCTGCTGGTGTTCATCCCGTCGCTGGGGGCCTTCATCACGCCGGATCTGTTGGGGGGCGCGAAAACGATGATGGTCGGGAACCTGATTCAACACGAGTTTTTGGTCGTGAGGGACTGGCCCTTCGGGTCGGCGATTGCGTTTGTCTTGATGGGGCTGGTGCTTATCGGGGTCATGGCCTATGTCAAGGCGGAGGAGAGCGACCGGGGCCAAAAGGAAGAGCGATGATCAAGCGGTACCCCTGGCTCCTGGCCGCCAGCCTGGGCAATCTGCTCTTCCTCTACGCGCCCATCGCGGTGCTGATCCTTTTCTCCTTCAACGCGTCGAGACTGTCTGCGAGGTGGCAGGGAGGCACGTTGCAGTGGTATCGCCTCCTGGCGGAAGACGAGGCCCTGCTGGCTGCGGTGCAGAACAGCCTGCTGGTGGGGCTGGTCTCCACCGTTATCGCGACGGTGTTGGGAGTCTGCGCCGCCCTGGCCTTGGAGCGGTTTCCGTTCAGAGGGCAGCGGGCGATCGAAGGGGCCATTCTTCTGCCGCTCGTGATTCCCGAGGTGATGATGGGCGTGGCGCTGATGCTCTTCTTCGTCTCGATCAAGCTGCCGCTGAGCTTGGTCACGGTGACGATCGGCCACGCGGCCTTCAACCTGCCGATCGTGGTCGTGATCGTGAGGGGCAGGTTGCGGAAGCTGGACCCCGGACTGGAAGAAGCGGCCAGAGACCTGGGGGCTTCCGCCTGGCAGGCGTTTCATCGCGTCACCGTGCCGCTCTTGATGCCGGCGATCCTGGGCGCCACGCTGCTGGCCTTTACGATTTCGCTGGATGACTTTATCGTGACCTTTTTCACGGCAGGCCCTGGGGCTACGACCTTGCCCCTCAAAGTGTATTCGATGGTCAAGTCCACGGTGACGCCCGAGATCAATGCCTTGTCGGCGATCTTGGTCCTGGTCTCCATGGGTTTGATCGGCCTGTCGCTGGCCTTGCAGCGCAAGCCGGTATAACCGTGGCCACAACCGGCACAGCCATCGCGAGGGTTATGCGTCGTCGCATTCTCTTTGCCAAGTTATCCCTCCTGCTGCTGAGCCTTGTCTTGGGTGTGTCCGGCTGTCAGCCGACGCCGGAAGAAGGGCCCAAGAAGGCGTCGCAAGCCGGCCGGTCCGGGGTGACGCTGCATTACTTTACCTGGTCGGACTATGTGGACAAGGCGCTGATCGAGGGGTTTGAGCGGCAGACCGGCGTGAAAGTGGCGGTCGACACGTTCGGAAGCAACGAGGAACTGCTGGCCAAGTTACAGAGCGGCGCCAGCGGCTATGACGTGGTGGTACCGTCCGACTTCATGGTGTCCATTATGATCGGGCAGGGCCTGCTGGCCGACCTGGATTTGAACAAGATTCCAAACGCCGGCTCGATTGCCGACCGGCTCCAACGCCTTCCCTTCGATCCGGACAACCGCTACTCCGTACCCTATCTCTGGGGCACGGTGGGGATCGGTTACAACTCGGAGGTCATCCCTGTCCCGCCGGACAGTTGGGCCGTGCTCTGGGATGGCCGGTACAAGGGCAAGATCAGCATGCTGAACGACCAGCGGGAGGTCTTCGGCGCGGCGTTGCGCTCGATGGGGCAGTCCATCAACAGCCAAGATGCGGCGGTGATCGCCCAGGCTCGGGCCAAACTGCAGGAGCAGAAGCGGCTGGTGAAAACCTATACCAGCGAAAACTACCATCAGTTGTTGGCCTTCGGCGATGTGGCCTTGGCCCAGGGCTGGGGAGGGACGGTCGCTCGCGCCATGGTCGAGCGGCCGGCCGTCAAATACGTGATTCCCAAGGAGGGGGGGACCATTTGGGCCGATTGCCTCGTTGTGCTCAAGACCGCTCCCCACAAGGACCTTGCCATGCAGTTCATCAATTACCTGCTGGATCGGGAGGTGGCGGCCAAGACGACCGACCGGCTGCTCTTCGCCTCGTCCAATCGAGAGGCCAAAGCCCTCGTGCAGGAGCAGATTCGCGACAATCCCGCCGTCTATCCTCCGGACTCGGCCTGGGACAGGCTGGAATGGATGGCCGATGTAGGGGAGGCCATCAGGCTCTACGACCGGGCCTGGACCGAGATCAAATTACAATAAGCGCGCGGCTGAACACTTTGTTGTACACAGAGTGAGACGAAACCAGTATAATCAACAAATTATCAGCGGCATGCAGCGGCGAACCGCAAGGGCTCTCGGCCGTTCATGGAGATGATTAGGCAGTTGAGAGAAAACAAGCCGTCTCAAACAACTTGTCGCGGTGCTGCGGCAGGGGTAAGGGTCGTGTGTATCATGGCGGTGCTGTTTGTTGGGTTGAGCCCGTTGGAGACCGGTCGAGTCGTGGCCGCCGAGCCGGCGCGTAAGGCCGAGCCAGTTGAGGTTGCGGCAACGATCCGTTTGAGCGTCGATGAGGCGATCGCCGTCTTTCTAAAACAGAACCTGGACTTGTTGATCTCCCAATTCGGCATCGACTACGCCAAAGGGCAGCAGATTACGGCAGCGCTGTTCCCCAATCCGTACCTGACGCTAGGGACGGTCGGATCGTTCCTGAAACAACAGCTTGGCCAACCCTCGAACATCACCAGGAGCGGGCAGGTCATTACCATGGTCCAGCAGCTCTTTGAGATGGCCGGGAAGCGCGGGTATCGCATCGAGAGCGCCGACTTCGGGACGCAGTCGGCGGAGGCGAACTTCGAGGATGCGGTCCGGCAACTGGGGTTTACGGTCAAGGATGTCTATTACCGCGTTCAGTTGGCGCAGCGGCGGCTGGCGCTGGCCGAGGAAAACCGCGATCGGTTTGCCCGCATCCTGGAGGTGAACACGATCCGGTTCAAGAAGGGCTACATCGCCGAGGTCGATCTGATTCGAATCCGCCTCCAAATCATCGATTTTCAATCGCAGGTCATCCAGTACATTCAGGAAGCGGATATTGCCCGTGCCGACCTGCGGCAGTTGTTGCGCCTGTCGCCCTTGACGCAGGTGGAGTTGACGACGGACCTGGATTATAAGCCGATTGACCCCGACATCACGAGCTTGCGGCGGGTGGCGCTGGAAATCAGGCCGGACATCCGCGCCAAGCGCCACACGCAGTCGCAGCGGGTGGCGGACTTGAAGTTGGCGAACGCGTATCGCTATCCTGATGTGACCATCGGCGCAGGGTATGGGGTCCAAGGCGCGGTGGGACCGGATCTCCAAAACCAGGGGATGGTCAACGTGGGGGTGCCGCTCCCCCTGTTCAACCGAAACCAGGGCGGCATCATGCAAGCGGAGGTGGGCGTGCAGCAAGCCGAAGCGGACCTGATGAAGACGATCAATCAGGTGGAAAACGAAGTGGATGTCGCCTACCGAAACCTGAGCCAGAGCCGCCGCTTGGTGGAAACCTATCGGGCCGGCGTGTTGGACGACGCGCGATTGACCCTGACCATCGTGGAACGGGCCTATGAGCGAGGGGGGGCCACGATCCTCGACCTCCTGGATGCCGCCAGGACCTCGCGTACGATCCAACTGAATTACATCGAGTCGCTGTATAATTATCAGCACAACTTCTTTATGCTCGAAAGCGCGGTCGGCAAGGGATTGACCTCATGAGACGATGGCTGAACTTCGCGATGGGCCTTCTTGCGATCGGGGCCGTAGCGGCCTGTAGCCGTTCCGAAGAGCCTCCGACGTCCAACGCCTCGACGCCGCAAGCCAAGGCGGCGCCCAAGGCGCCGGCCGAGAGACAGAGCCGAATCGAAACCGCCGTCGTGGCGTCGAGTTCCGAGAATCCCGTCATTGCACTGGCCGGCAAGGTCGCCTACGGAGAAGACCGTTATTCGCGGATTTCTTCGCCCTTGCAGGGGCGGGTGGTGGAGGTCAGGGCCAAGCTCGGAGACCGCGTCAAGGCCGGGGATGTCTTGATGGTGATCGACAGCCCCGACATCACGTCGGCTTATTCCGAATTCGTGAAGGAGGCCTCGGACCTCGAGTTCGCCACCCGTGGCTATGAGTTGGCCAAGGACCTCTTTGAGACCAAGGCCTTGCCGCTGAAGGATCTTAAACAAGCGGAAAACGACCTCGTCAAGGCGCGCGCCGAATTCCGTCGGGCTAAAGAACGGCTCCTGTCGCTCAAGGTGCCGGCTGCCGAGTTGAGCAAACCCTTGGCCGAGCAGCAGATTACCTCGCGATTTGCCATGAAAAGTTCTCTGGCCGGCACGGTGGTGGAGCGGACCGTCACGCCAGGACAGTCGGTGGGCGGCGATCCTTCCCAGGTGCTCTTCACCGTGGCTGACCTGGATAAGTTGCAGGTCATTGCCGATGTCTACGAGCGGGACCTGGACCTCATCAAGGTCGGGCAGGTCGCCCAGGTCACGGTCGAGGCCTATCCGGGTGTCAACTTTCCGGCCGCCATCGCCGCCATCGGCGACGTGGTGGATCCCGTCAGCAGGACGATCAAGGTCAGGGCCTGGGTGACCAACGACGCGCACAAGCTCAAACCGGAAATGTTCGCCAGGATCCACATTCGAGTCGGCGAGGAGACGTCGTTCTTGACCATTCCCAAGGAGGCGGTGCTGGAGATCGACGGGAAGTCGTTTGTTTACATCGTCCAAGCCGACGGCCGCTACAGCAAACGGGAGGTCAAGACGGCAACGGCCACCGCCGATCAGTTGCGTGTGGTGGAAGGGTTGATCCCCGGTGAGCGGATCGTGACCAAGGGCGCGGTGTTGATTAAAGGACAGGAAAGCAAGGGATGAGACCGCGCCTCGTCCTCTTCGCCGTTCCGTCGGAACTCCTTGGTTTCACCCGGCATTCACTGCGATGATTCCACGAATCGTTGAGTTTGCGCTTGAACAGCGGGTGTTTGTCTGTGCGCTCGGCATGATGCTGCTGTTCGGCGGCCTCTACGCCTTTCACATCCTCGACGTGGTGGCTTACCCTGATCCATCCCCTCCCATGGTGGAAGTGATCACCCAGTATCACGGGTGGTCGGCCGAAGAAATCGAACGGCAGATTTCCATTCCCATCGAGGTGGGGCTCACGGGAATGCCCGGTCTCGTCGACATCCGCTCCCTGTCTATTTTCGGGCTCAGCGACATCAAGTTCTATTTCGACTTCAGTACGAAGTATTTTTTCGACCGCCAGGAAGTGCTCAACCGCCTCACGATGGTGGACCTTCCCGACAACGTCCAGCCGGCCCTCTCGCCCTGGTGGGCCATCGCCGAGATCTACCGGTACGAGCTGGTGGGGGAGAATGCCTCGCTGACCGACCTGAAGACTTTGCAGGACTGGAAACTCCAGCGGGAGTTCAAGCGGGTGCCGGGCGTGATCGACGTGACAGCCTTCGGCGGGACGACGAAGGAATACCACGTGGACATCAATCCCGGCGCCTTGATCAGCTACGGGGTGAGCTTGTCCCAGGTGACCGCCGCCCTGGCGAACAGCAACGCCAACGTGGGAGGCAATTATCTGTCGGTCGGCGGGCAGAGCTACAACATCCGCGGCCTGGGCCTGATCGACGGTTTGGACGATATCCAGAACATCATGGTGGCCGAGAAGGACGGGACCCCGATCTTCATCAGGAACCTGGGCAAGGTCAGCGTGGGCAACCGGGTGCGCCTGGGCAAGGTCGGCATCGACGACCGGGACGATGTCGTGGAAGGCGTGGTGCTCCTACAACGGGGCTCGAAGGCCTTGCCGGTCCTTGAGAAGGTGAAGAAGAAAGTCGAGGAACTCAATACCTGGAAGCTGCCCAAGGGAGTCCAGGTCAAGACCTTCTACGACCGGAGCGTCCTCATCCACACCACGATCGAGACGGTGTTGGATATCCTGCTCAGCGGGGTCATTCTGGTCTTCGTGATCCTCTACGTCTTTTTGGGGCACTTCCGTTCGGCCGTGATCGTGGCGCTCACGGTGCCGCTGGCCTTGCTGTTTACCTTCAGCATGATGGTTTTGGTCGGGGAATCGGCCAACCTGATCTCGCTGGGGGCGATCGACTTCGGCATCGTGGTCGACTCGACGCTGATCATGGTCGAGAGCATCTTCGCCCATCTTTCTCACCGGCCCAGCCCCTCGCTGAGCGTGCCGATGCA
>VGXD01000068.1 GCA_016873525.1 Nitrospira sp.
CGCAGGCCTCCGGGCTGATGCAGATTACGCCCAACACCGGCCGGCTTCGCATGAGCCGGCAGGATGTCGAGCGGCTGGGGCTCGGCGAGGGAGCGAAAGTCCGGGTCACGTCGGCGCAGGGATCCTTGACCCTGGGCGTAGAGGTCGATCCGGCGGTGATGCCGGGGTCCTGCTTTTTCCCGGAGCACTTCAACGCGCCGCCTGTGAAGGATTTGATGTCGGTTGAGGTGGATGGGACGACGGGGGCGCCCGCGTTCAAGCTGGCCTCCGTGACCATCGAGAAAGTGTAGCGGACGCACCGGGCGACAAAGGGCTAGACTTCGACGGCGAAACCAGGCATAAGGGCCCAGCGGTCGAAGGGCGAGAAGCGGAGCGTGGCATGCGGATCGGCGTCCTGATCAAGAAAATCCTCCAGGCGATGCTGTTTTACGAGATCTGGGAGGCGATGAAGGTCACCTTCAAACACATGTTTTACCGCCCGATCACGTTCCAGTATCCGAGGGAGCAGCGGACGCTTCCCGATACGCATCGCGGGGCGCTGGCGCTGCTGCGTTACGACGGCGGGAAGGAGCGTTGCGTGGGGTGCGATCTCTGCGAGGCCGCCTGTCCTTCCCGCTGCATCAAGGTGGTCAGCGCCGAGGACAAGTCCCTCCCGCTGCAGCGCTACGCGAGCGAATTCTACATCGACATCACCAAGTGCGTGTTCTGCGGCTACTGCGTGGAGGCCTGTCCGGTCAACGCCCTGGCGATGACGAAGATGTACGAGTTTTCCACCCACGACAAACGGACCCTCCTGTTCGACAAGCGCCGGCTCTATGAGATCGGGGAGCGATATATCGAGGACGGCAAGAAGTATCTTGTCGCCCACAATCAGGAAAAGGACGATCAGGGGAGCCGCGAGTACCGCTACTTTTTCCCGCAGTCGGTTCTCAAGGCCACGCAAACCGTGCCACCGAAACATCTAACGTAACCAGACACAGCATGGTCCTATTTTTCTTCGTCTATTTCTCGCTGGTGAGCATCGTCGCGGGGGTGTTCACGATCGCATTCCGCAATCCCGTCCACTGCGGGCTGGCGCTGCTGACCCTGCTGCTCCACGTGGCCGGCCTCTTCGTGCTGCTCAACGCCGAATTTCTCTTCGCCGTCCAGATCATCGTCTACGCGGGCGCCATCCTGGTCCTGTACCTGTTCGTGTTGATGCTGCTCAACCTGAAAACGGAGCAACGCTACCTGCATACCCGCCACGCCATCATTCTGTTCGCGACGGCGGGCATCTTCGGGGAATTGTTGCTCCTCCTCCTCCAGTCTCCGTTCAGCGGGGCGAAGGGGGACGCCCCGGCGGTTGCGATTCTCCAGGACGGAGACAGTTTCGCGGTCGGCATCAAGATGTTCAGCGATTACCTGCTGCCGTTCGAAATCGTGGGGGTATTTTTGTTGGGTGCGATCATCGGGGCGATCGTGCTGGCCAAGACGCCGACGGCGGTGGATGCGGAGCAGGAATGAGCAGAAGCGGTCGGCGATCAGCGCTCATCTTCGGAGGGCGAGGGCATAAGAAGGGAAACGTGGAAGGCGGCGTCTTGCAGCGGAAACAGTGCGGCGAGTTGCAAGCCGACCGCTGGGCGCCGAGAGTCCAAGCATGATTCCTCTATCCGCATACGTGGCCGTGAGCGCGGTGCTCTTTACCACCGGCTTGATCGGCGTGCTGATCCGCCGGAACTTCATCATCGTGCTGATGTCGGTGGAGATCATGCTGAACGCCGCCAATATCAACCTGGTGGCCTTTTCGCATTATCTGGAGTCCATGGCCGGGCAAATCGTCGCGCTCTTCGTCATTGCGATTGCGGCCGGCGAGGCCGCCGTGGGGCTGGCCATCATCATCGTCGTGTTTCGCGGGCGGCTGTCCACGAACGTCGACGAATTGAACCTCTTGAAATGGTAGTGCGGTAGCAACGATGGATCTGCTCGTTCTGTTGATTCCGGTATTCCCCCTCGTGGCCGTGCTGTTGAACGGGCTGCTGGGGCGCCGGTATTCACACGACCTGGCGCACCGGCTGGCCTGGGGTTCGGTAGGCCTGTCGTTCCTCTGCGCCGTCGGGGTCTTCGTCGAAACGCTGCGGACCGGCGTGGCGCGGGAAGTCGTGGCGTACCGGTGGATCTTCGGCGGCGACCTCACGATCAACCTGGCGTTTCTCGTCGATCCTCTCACCTGCATCATGTTGCTGGTGGTCACGGGCGTCGGCTTCCTGATCCATCTCTACTCGGTGGGGTACATGCACGGCGAAGAGGGCTTCACGCGCTTCTTCACTTACATGAACCTCTTCATGGTCTCCATGCTCCTGCTGGTGATGGGGAACAATTACCTGGTCCTCTTCATCGGGTGGGAGGGCGTGGGCCTCTGCTCCTATCTCTTGATCGGCTACTATTACGACAAGGTCTCGGCCGCCAAGGCCGCCACCAAGGCCTTTGTGGTGAACCGGATCGGCGATGCCGGGTTCCTGCTGGCCATTTTCCTGGTGTTCGTGAACTTCAAGACGCTGGACTATACGCAAGTCTTCGCCCAGGCCGGCCAGCTGTCGACCGGGATGGCCACGGCCATCGCCCTCTGTCTCTTGGTCGGAGCGGTCGGGAAGTCGGCGCAGATTCCCCTCTACACCTGGCTGCCGGACGCGATGGAGGGCCCGACCCCGGTCAGCGCCCTGATTCATGCCGCCACGATGGTGACGGCCGGGGTCTACATGATCGTGCGCAACCATGTCCTCTACGACATGGCCCCGGTGGCCATGACCACGGTCGCCTGGGTCGGGGGGCTCACGGCGCTGTTTGCGGCCACCATCGGGCTGGTCCAGACCGACATCAAGCGGGTGCTGGCCTATTCGACGGTGAGCCAACTCGGATACATGTTCCTGGCCTGCGGGATCGGGGCCTACACGGCCGCAATCTTTCATTTGATGACCCATGCCTTTTTCAAGGCCCTGTTGTTCCTCTCGGCCGGCTCCGTGATCCACGCGCTGTCCGGCGAACAGGACATCATGAAGATGGGCGGGCTCAAGGCCAAGATTCCATGGACCCATGCGCTGTTCCTCGTCGGCACCTTGGCCATCGCGGGGATTTTCCCTTTTGCCGGTTTCTGGAGCAAAGACGAGATCATGGCCCATGCCTTTGTGCACGGCCAGTACGTCCTCTATGCGATGGCGGCGATCGGCGCTTTCCTGACGGCCTTCTACATGTTCCGGCTGACCTACCTGACGTTTTACGGGGCCTCGCGGCTGGACCCTCACACGGCCGAGCACGTGCATGAGTCGCCTCCGATCATGATCGGCCCCCTGGCGGTGCTGGCCGTGCTGTCTCTGCTCGGCGGATTCGCCGGGGTGCCCCCCGAAGCGGGATGGTTTCACCAGTTCCTCCATGCGGTGACGGCGGTGGGGAGAGGAGGTGAGGAACACGGGGTCGGGTTCGGGCTCGTGGCGACCCTCATGATGGTGGCCACCGCGATCGCGCTGCTTGGGTGGGGGCTGGCCCATTATCTCTATAGCGTCAGGACCGAGAAGGCGGCGCAATGGGCTGCGCGACTGCCCCGCGTCTATGCAACCCTGTTGAATAAGTACCACGTGGACGAATTGTACGATGCCCTGATCGTCGAGCCCACCAAGCGGCTGGGCCTGGCTTGGGACTGGTTCGACCGGACCGTGATCGATGGGGTGGTGGTGGGTGTGGGGCGCATGACCCATTCCGGCTCGGCGCTCAGCACCTGGATCGAGAAATACGTGGTCTATGCCGCGTTGAATGTCGTGGGGTATGCCAATCACCAGGCCGCGCGGTCTTGGCGCAAGCTCCAGACCGGGCAGGTGCATCACTACGTGGCCATCCTCGTGGCGGGATTTTTCATCCTGGTCCATTTGATTCTGGCCTGGTGGGGCGGCGCGTCCGGCATCGGCATCGCGGCGCGCTAATGCCGCAAGTCTCAAAGTTGGAAAGTCGGAAAGTTATGAAATCGGCAGATAGCGGACTTTACAACTTTCAGACTTTGTAACATTCGACTGGGTTTGTCATGCTTGAAGAACTGACATTCGGGTTTCCCATCCTGTCGATGCTCCTCTTCTTCCCCTTGGTGGGGGGGCTCATCCTCTGTCTGCTGGATGACGACGACCTGATCAAGAACGCGGCCTTGGCTGTGGCGGGCTTGGAACTCGTCCTGGCGATCGTGGTGCTGCTCCGGTTTATCCCGGACTCCGCGGCGATGCAGTTCTCCGAGCAATTGGCCTGGATTCCGCCTCTGGGGATCAGTTATCACCTGGCGCTGGACGGCATCAGCGTCCTGTTCGTCGGCCTCACGGCCTTTCTCACCGTCCTCATCGTGCTCTATTCCTGGGATACGGTGCGGCACCAGAGCAAGCTCTACTTCGCGGCCTTGCTGGCCTTGGAGACGACGATCATCGGCGTGTTTGTGTCGATCGATCTGATCCTCTTTTTCGTCTTCTGGGAATTGATGCTGATCCCGAGCTATTTCCTGATCAAGCTCTGGGGCGGCGGCGCCGAACGGCAATACGCGGCGCTCAAGTACGTGCTCTACACGTTGCTGGGCAGCGTCTTCATGCTGGTGGGAATCGTCTTGCTGGACTTGAACTATCACGAGTGGGCGGTCACGCATCACATCGAGCCGTCGTATACGTTCGATTTTCTGCAATTGCTGATGATCCCGATTCCGCCCGACCGGCAGATCCTCATCTTCTGGCTCATCTTCATGGGGTTGGCATTCAAGGCGCCGCTGTTTCCCTTCCATACCTGGTTGCCGGACGCGCTGATGGAGGGGCCGATCGGCATGGCGGTGATCTTGGCGGGGATCAAGCTGGGGACCTACGGATTCATCCGGTTTAGCTTGCCGCTGCTGCCGGAGGCGTCCCAGGACGGGGGCGTCGTGACGGTGATGATGACCCTGGCCTTGATTGCGATCATCTATGGGGCGATCGTGGCCCTGATCCAGCCGGATTTTCGCCGGTTGCTGGCGTTCAGCAGCATCAGCCACTTGGGGTTTGTCGTGGTGGGACTCTTTGCGCTCAACTTCCAGGGCTTGCAGGGGAGCCTGCTCACGATGATCAACCTGGGGTTCAGCACCGCCGGGCTGTTTTTCCTGGCCGGCTTTCTCTACACCAGGCGGCAGAGCACCCACTTGTCGTCCTTCGGGGGGCTCGCCAAAAAAGTCCCGTTGTTGGCCACGTTTCTGCTGATCATCGGGATGGCCTCGATCGGGCTGCCGGGGACCAATGGTTTTGTCGGGGAATTTCTCATCCTGTTGGGCGCCTTCGAGTCCTACTGGTTGTATGGGGCGATCGCGGTCACCGGGGTGATCTTCGGGGCGGCCTACTTCCTCTGGTACTACGAGCGGGCGATGTTGGGGCCCTTGGCCCAGGGCCTGAGCCACGCGATTGCGGATCTCAACGGTCGTGAGCTGGTGATTGCGGTGTCGCTGTCGGTGATGGTTTTCTGGATCGGCCTGTATCCGTCGCCGTTCCTCCGCATTATGAACGGCTCCGTCCAGGCGTTGGTGGAACGGCTGGATCGCGGTTCGCCGGTGGCGGGGCCTGGCGTACACCCCCCCGTGCTCGCGCACCGCGCACATCAGCATGTGCTCGGCGGACGCGCGCAATAGGGGTTGAGTCCGCCCATCCCGTTAGGTGGGTAGTAAAGGATAGTCATGGGTCAGTACGCGCTGCTCTTCATATTGTTTGCGCCCTTCCTGGGGGCCATCGCGCTGTTGTTCGTGCCGAACCGGCAGGTGTTGCAGGTGCGTCTGATCGCCGCGGCTTCGGCGGGCATCTCCTTGCTGGCCTCCATCTATCTCTTCTTCGCCTTCGACCCGGTCAAGGGCGGCTACCAGTTCATTCAGCGGTTCGAGTGGTCCAAGGAGTTGGGGATTGCCTTCTACCTCGGCGTGGACGGCATCGGCACGCCGCTGGTGCTGGCGTCGGCCATCCTCTTGTTTGCCGGCGTTTTCGTGTCCTGGCACATCAAGGACCGCGCCAAGGAATTCTACATTTTCCTGCTGATCCTGGCCGCCGCCACGATCGGCGTCTTCATGTCCCTGGACCTGTTCTTCCTGTATTTCTTCTACGAGATGTCCGTGCTGCCGATGTATCTGCTGCTGGGCATGTGGGGAAGCCACACCAAGGGCTACCTGGAGATGACCGACGCCGAGGGGCTGAAGAAGCGGGACTCGGTGGACTTCTTCTTCAACTTTGGCTCGAACAGCAAAGAATACGCCGCGATGAAGCTGACCCTCTTCCTCTCGGCCGGGGCGATTCTCGCGCTGCTGGGCATTCTCTTGATCTACAAATTCTCCGGCCTCCACACCTTCGACATCCTTGTGCTGCGCGAGCAGGCCAAGTTTTCGGGGAACCTGGCGACGATCATCTGGCTGCTGGTCTTCTTCGGCTTTGCCTCGATCGCGCCGATCTGGCCGCTGCACTCCTGGTCTCCGGTCGGGCACGCGGCGGCGCCGGCCGCCACCAGTATGTTGCATGCGGGCGTCTTGATGAAGCTGGGGCACTTCTCGATCATCCGCGTGGCGTACGAGATTCTGCCCGAGACCACCCGCGAGCTGATGCCGATTGCGGCGGTGCTCTGCGTGTTCAGCATCATCTACGGCGGCTTCGTGGCCTTCTACGCCAAGGACACGAAGTACGTGATCGGCTACAGCAGCTCCAGCCACATGGGCTACGTGTTCCTCGGCATGGCGGCGCTGGACTACATCAGCCTGAGCGGGGCCGTGCTCTACATGTTCGCCCATGCCATGGCGACGGGGATGCTCTTTGCGATGGCCGGCTGGGTCTACGACCAGACGCACACACGCGACATTCCCTCGCTGGGGGGGCTCGTCAATCGGATGCCCTTCGTGGCCGGGTGTTTTCTGATCGCCTGCATGGCCTCCATCGGCATGCCGGGGACCGTGAATTTCATCGCCGAGGTCATGATCCTGGTCGGGAGCTGGAACAAGTATCCCTTCCAGGTCATCGTGGCGGTCTTGGGAATTGTGCTGACCCTGGCCTATCTGTTCCGGATGATGCGGGGGTTGTTCTACGGGTCGATGGACAGCCACTACAGCCACGCGCACGACGCCGTGGCCATGGTGGACCGGCTGCCGCTGCTGCTCATGATCACCTGCAGCATTACCTTCGGGATCTTCCCCGGGCACTTCTACAACGTGATCCGGGCCGGAACGGACCCCCTGATCGCCCGCATCACGCAGGTCGTGCCGATGGCGGCGCAGAACGGTGACGCGTTACGCGTGACGCGTGACGAGTCAAGGGGGCAAGCGGGTAATGTGTCGCCCGTCGTCCGGCACTCGCCACCTGTCACTGAGTCACGAGGAGCCGAATGACCTTCAACCTGTCCCTCTCCGGCTCCGATCTCCTGCGCCTGCTGCCGGAGATGTTGCTCACGGTCTGGCTCTGCACGGTCTTGGTCGTGGACTTCGCGATGCCGCGTCTGCCGAAGGCCAGGCTGGCCTACCTGAGCGTCGGCGGCTTGGCGGTCGTGCTGCTGAATTTGCTCTGGTTCGACCGGGCCGGGGTGACCGGAACGCTCTTTGCCGACATGTTCGTGGTGGACCGGCTGGCGATCTATTTCAAAATTTTGATCGTGATTGCGACCGCCCTCGTGATTCTGATGTCGGTGGACTATGTCCGGCGATTCCGTTTTTTTAAGGGCGAATATTATTTCCTGGTCCTCATGTCGGCCCTGGGCATGATGTTTATGGCCTCGGCCAACGACCTTCTGTCGGTCTTTATCACGCTGGAGTTTTCCACTTTCGGCTTCTACGTCCTGGTGGCCTACCTGCGGAACGATGTTGCGTCCAACGAAGCGGGGCTCAAGTTTTTCGTCCTCGGGGTGTTTGTCGCCGGCTTGCTGGCCTACGGCATCAGCTTGGTTTTCGGGGAGACCGGCAAGCTGGTCTTTTCGGATATCGCGTCGGCTCAACCAACCACCGGTTTGATCATCGGGTTCTTGCTGATCTTTGCGGCGCTGGGCTTCAAGATCGGAGCCGTGCCCTTCCACTCCTGGATTCCGGACACCTATCACGGGGCGCCGACTCCCGTCACCGCCTTCCTGTCCCTCGCGCCGAAGGGAGCGGCCTTTGCGATCCTGCTCCGGATGTTCCTGGTTTCCCTGGCCACGCTCAAGCCGGCCTGGGTCCTCTTGATGGTGGGGGCGTCGATCCTGTCGATGACCTACGGCAATATCGTGGCTATCGCCCAAAAGAACATCAAGCGGCTGCTGGCCTATTCCGGCATCGCCCAGATCGGCAATATTCTGATCGGGCTGGCGGCCGGTACGAAGATGGGCGCCGACGCCATCCTGTTCTACCTGTTGACCTACATGTTCGCCAACCTGGGCGCCTTCGCGGTGGTGATCGCGGTGGGGAATCTGACCCAGAGCGACGAGATCGAAGACTACAGCGGATTGAACCGGCGATCCCCCTTCCTCGCCATGGCGATGCTGGTGTTTCTCCTGTCCCTGGCCGGGGTCCCGCCGCTGGCCGGCTTCATCGGCAAACTCTATATTTTTGTGGCCGCGATCAACGAAGGACTCTACACCCTCCTCATCGTGGGCCTGATCAATATCGTGATCTCGATGTACTACTACTTGATCGTGGTCAAAAAAATGTACATCAGCGAGCCGGCCGATCCCTCGCCGCTGCCCATTTCGACGCCGATGAAGGCGGTGATCTATGTCAGCCTGGCCGGCACGTTGATCCTGGGCATCTACCCGCAACCTTTCATCGACTGGGCCGTCTCCG
>VGXD01000069.1 GCA_016873525.1 Nitrospira sp.
GCGGGACAGGAGGTCCGGCGAGACGGCCCCGATGCGGGAGAGCAGCGTCAGGACCAGCGGCAGCTCGAAGGCAAACCCGAAGATGAGGAGAAACTTGACGTTGAAATCCACGTAAGTGCCGACGGCCAATTGCGGCGTCAACGACCGATCCATCCCGAAACTGACGAAGAACTGGATGACCAGCGGCAGGATGACCAGGTTGCAGAACACCATCCCCAGCGCGAAGAACCCGGCCGCCAGGCAGAACAAGGGAATCGCCCAGCGCCGCTCACGGGGCAGCAACGCCGGCTGAATGAACTTCCAGCCTTGGTAGAGGATGACCGGCAGGCTCATCACGATGCCGGCCAGAAACGAGATCTTGACCGAGGCAAAGAGGGCTTCGGTCGGACCGTAGAAAATCAAATCGTCCGTGAAAGGCCGCTTGAACCACTCGATCAGCTCCGCCGCATAGGCAAAGGCCAGGACAAACGACAGGGAGACCGTCACGGCGATGACGATCAAGCTCCGCTTGATGGCGGCAATGTGCTGGGCCAGCGGCGGCAGCACGGCGGACATGGATTTCAGACCGGCGAATGTCATCTCACATCTCCGGAGACGGCCGTCACCGCGAAGACGTCGGCGCGTCTTTTTCGCGATGCAACCGGATCAGCTCCGCCAAGCGGTCCTTCTTGGCCAGCTTTTCTTTCTGAATCTGTTTTTTGACCAGTTCATCCTGAGGCGTCAAGGCATGGCGCCTCTGGAGATCGTTCAACTCGGCATCCAGCTGATGGTGCCTCTCCTCGAGATCGCGAAACTCCTTGCTCGATTGCCGCAACAGGGCTGTAATCTGATTGTCCGTCAACATGGGCACCTCCTCTTGTGTGGCGCTTCAGCCGACCAGTAACGGGACCATCTCCATGAGCAACGCATCTTCAATCGGGTTCGTGTAGTACTTCGTCCGCACCGCAGTCTGGACGAATCCGAGTCCTTCGTATAACTTCCGGGCCGCTTCGTTCGACCCGCGCACTTCCAGAACCGCGCGCCCCGCGCCCTTCTCCAGCCCGACGGACAGGGCGTGCCTCACCAAGGCCATCCCCAAGCCTTGACGGCGCCACGGCGACGCCACGGCAAGATTCATCAGCCGCAACTCCTCGAAGACCACCCAAAAACAAATGTACCCGGCGATCTCGCTCGGCCTCCCGGCAGCATCGACCAGGCGCACCGTGGAAAGGTGCCCGAAGGGGTTGCCGCGCAGCTCCGCCTCGAACATCGTGCTGGTCCAAGGCAGGGGACAGGACTCCTGCTCCAGCCGTAAGAGCTGATCGAGGTCCTGAACCTCAGCCGGTTGGAGCAGCAGACTCCCGGCCTGCTGACCCTGGGTCATGGACGCTCCCCTCCGACCGACTGAGCGGCCGCGACCCGCCGCTGCCACGCGATCTCCGCCTCGGCCCGCTGCACGTAACGGGGCGCAAGTCCCCGTCCGGCCACCTCCCCTCGAGCCAGACGCTCAAGCCCGGCAAGGCCGACGCTCACAGCCGAGGCAGCCATGGCCTCGCGCGACGCCTCGATCGCATCGCCGGCCCGGTCACCCAATAACCGTTGCACGTCCTGTCCATAGTTCAGCCAGCCGTCCCCCAGCATCACAGTCGGCCCTTCGATGGACTGGGCAAAGGCCTCGATGGACCCCACTCGTTCCTCCGCCACCTGCACCAGAGTCCCGGCCGCCCATCGATAGAAGCCCCAGTAGACTTCCCTGGTTCGTGCCTTGAGCACCGGACACAGGAGCCGGTCGGCCTGTCTCACGTTCCAGGCCATCGCATCCAATGTCGGCACAGCCGCAAGGGGCAGCCCCGTCACCGACCGAATCCCCATGACCGTCGCCAGGCCGACACGCAGCCCGGTGAAAGAGCCGGGGCCGATGGACACCGCCAGTCCGTCCAAATCCGCAAGCCTCAGTCCGGTTGATTGGAGCAGCCGGTCGATCATGGGGATGAGTTTCATGGCATGGTTCCCTTGGGCGGCTTCATCCGATCGGCCCAACAGGGTCGCTCCCTCGAGGATGGCCACACTCTGCTGCTGCGTGGCTGTTTCAACGGCCAGGAGCTTCATGGCAAGGGCACCCTGTCTTCGCGACCGCCCTGCAAGGAGGCGAACACCGGTCCATACCCAGGCTCACGGCTTCCCCCGGCAACGCCGAGATCCTCCGACGTGAGGTCGGGATTCGGCACGATCTCGTGAAACGTGAGTTGCACAGTCCCCTGCCCCAGCCCATCCTCTATCGTGACCTTAAAGGGCTTGAGCAGGACGGCATCCGCTGCCGGCCCACTCGTGGAAGGCTCCGGAGCCTTTACGGGAAGGGATACGGGACGGAAGTCCTCGAACCGCACGGTGACTTCCACCTCGCCCTCCCCGGTCAGGCGGTCTTCTTGAACCACCTGCAAGGACTGCCGCTCGAACCAAATGCGGCGAAGGGGTCGCGCAGCCTTCCCCAAGGCCAGCACATCGAGCCGGTAGAGGTCGCCGTCTTCCGAGAGCGCCACGTCCTCCGCTTTCGACACCGCCGCGGTGCCCACCGCGCCGCTCACAGCCAGCACGCTCAGTTGCAACGGCCGGCCGATCTGGTCCGTGCCAGACAAGGCGTCCAGCCGCCCGGCAAGGACCTGCCCGGGCAGGCGCAACCGATAGACCTCGCCGGCCAAGACCAAGTCGAAGAGCGACCCACCGACCTGATTGAATCCTTGCAGCCGGAGCGCATGGGGGCGGCGATAGAACATGGCCCCTTCCATACGCTGCGCAAGCAATATCCCCGGTCCTTTGACCTGCACCCGAAAGAGGCCCTTCATGGTCTGAATCGCCGTTTCGCGTTCGCGCAACAACTCGGTCAACTGTTCGGCGGTCGCCGCTTTCAACGGAGGCTCTTCACGCCAGGTCCATCTGGCGCAGCCGGCCAGCAGAAGAGGCAGGAGCACCCATGCCCCCCAGACAACCAGTGATCGTCGCCCGGCTACCCTCTGCATCTGTCTTGCTGCATCGTTTTCATGGAAAGAGGATGTCCAGGGCTTCGCCGACATCGCGCACACCGACCAATTCCATCCCTCCGATCGGCTCGAGCTTCGGCACATTCCGCTCCGGCAAGGCACAGCGTTGGAACCCCATTTTGGCCGCCTCACGGATGCGCAGCTCCGCCTGGCTGATCGCGCGCACTTCTCCGCCCAGCCCCACTTCGCCCAATACGATCATGCGGTGGTCGATCGGCCGCTCCCGGAGGCTCGACGTGACGGCCGCCACGATCCCCAGATCGATCGCCGGTTCGTCGATCGTCATCCCCCCCACGACGTTCACATAGACATCCTGCCCGGACAGGTGCAGCCCAAACCGCTTTTCCATCACGGCCAGCAGCAAGGCGACCCGGTTCTGCTCCACTCCGTTGGCCATGCGTTTCGGCATGCTGTAGCCGGTCGCCGTCACCAGAGCCTGCAGTTCGACGAGGATCGGCCTGGTCCCCTCGAGACTGGACACCACCACCGAGCCCGTGCTCTGCTCCGGCCGTTCGGCCAGGAACAATTCGGAGGGATTGCCGACTTCTTCCAGCCCCACATCCTTCATCTCGAAGACCCCGATCTCGTTCGTGGAGCCGAAGCGATTCTTGACCGCTCGCAAAATCCGATAGGTGTGGCCCTTGTCTCCCTCAAAGTAGAGCACCGTGTCCACGATGTGTTCCAGGAGACGGGGCCCGGCGATGGCGCCTTCTTTCGTGACGTGGCCGATGATAAACACCGGCACCCCGCTGCGCTTGGCAAACCACATGAGCTGGCCGGCCACTTCCTGGACCTGGCTGATGCTGCCGGGCGCGGAGGTGATCTGGTCCGTGGAGACGGTTTGGATCGAATCCACCACCAGCGCGACGGGCTGGATCTCCTGCACGGTTTTGAGGATCTCTTCGAGGGACGTTTCAGCCAGCACGAAGAGGCTGGGGTCATGGACGCCCAGCCGTTGCCCCCGCATCTTGATCTGGCTGGGGGATTCCTCCCCGGACACGTAGAGGACCTTCTCGCCAGGCAAGGCCAGCCTGGGCAACGCTTGGAGCAGCAACGTCGTCTTTCCGATGCCGGGGTCGCCCCCGATCAGGATCACCGACCCAGGCACGACCCCGCCGCCCAACACCCGATCGAATTCCCCGATGTCCGTCCGCAGGCGATTGTCCCCCACCAC
Source organism: Nitrospira sp. (assembly GCA_016873525.1). GTDB lineage: Bacteria > Nitrospirota > Nitrospiria > Nitrospirales > Nitrospiraceae > SCVQ01. The sequence goes on from VGXD01000069.1 coordinate 4,192, forward strand.
CTCGATGGCATCGATGGAGGTGGCCTTGGAGGCTGCCGTCAACGCGGAGGCCGCGGCCCGCTTGCCGACAGCGGCAACCCGCTCTTCTCGGAAGCTGTTCCAATTGCTGCAATCCGGGCACCGTCCCAGCCAACGCGGCGCCTGGTGCCCGCAGGATTGGCAGAAAAAGCTGGTCTTTGCCCGCATCGGCAGGAGCCTCATCACGTTATGGATCGACAGGCAGGGTCGCCACGGCAGCAGGATGCCTCCACATCTTAAAGGAACCGCCGCCAAAATAAAAGAGGTTCAGGCGGCCGGCCGGCGACGCCGTTCACTTCTGGAGCTGCTTTCTGATCTCCTTCCAATCCTTGGCGATCAGGGTTTTTTTCGGCATGGATGCGTCCTTCGCGGAAGCCAGCAACACCGCGCCCATTCGATGTTCCAGAAGGACCGAGGCAAACTCCGTCGTCCTCCCGACCCCGCCCGTCAGATTATCCCAGCCCTCAGCCCTCATCCGGTCAATCAACCCAGCCAAGGCGGCCTGCCCCTGAGACACCCTCACCACGAGTCCAGGAGGAAACCGGTGCTGTCCCAGCCAGGCCCTCTCGCCTTCTCCTGAAACAAGGCCCTCATGGGAAGATCGAACCAGATAGATCACGTTGAAGTAATACTCCGACAACCGCTTGAGTGCATCGGCTGCATCGGGGAAGGGAGCGCCGGCCTCCTCCCGCAACGCCGTCACGTCTATCAAGAGAATGGGGCGGCGGCGTTCCCAGCAGGCCAAGATGGCGCCGGCCTCAGCATGGTCCACCCGCTTCGCGTCGGCCAGCCGAACCGTCATCGCATGGTTGCCGCGCATCCTTGAGACATAGTCGAAGGACGCCAGCCCGTCTCCCCTCGTCACCGCCATGCCTATGGTCTTCCCTCCCACAAGCAGTTCAAGCCGCTCCCCGCCCAAGCCACGGTCGCCGTTGCGAAGCAGCCTGGCCTCGATCCTCACGGGACGCCCCGGCACGGTTAAGACATCTTGCAGCAAGAGGCGGCGCCCCTGGTCGGCGCCGGCCAGGAGTGGCCCCAAAGCAAGAGCGGCCAGGAAGAGGCAGCCCCCCGGCAAGATGCGCGAGAGAGAGCCTTCTCTCCGATCAGCGCCCCTCGACATCCCTAAACACGCCATCTAAAATCTCCAAGGCCACATCGGCCTCTCGCTTGGTAATCACCAGGGGCGGCGCCAGCCGGATCACGTTCTGCCCTGCCCCCAGCAGGAGCAAGCCCTTGCGGAAACAGCGTTGAATAATGTCGTTCCTCTCCTGGATCGCCATCTCCTTGCTGTCGCGGTCGCGCACGCATTCGATGCCGATCAACAGTCCCAGGCCCCGGACATCACCGATCAGCCGGTGCCGCGCCTTCATCTTCTCCAACTCGCGGCGCAGATAGGCTCCCACCGAGGCGGCGTTCGCCACCAGCTTCTTCTCCAAAAGATCGATCGTCGCCAGGGCCGCCTCGCAGGCCACAGGATTCCCCCCAAAGGTATTGGCATGGGCCCCGGCCTGCCAGTTCATCACCTCGGCGGAGGCGACGGTGGCGCCCATCGGCAGACCCGACGCAATGCCTTTGCCGAGGGCCATGATATCCGGCTCCACCCCCCAATGTTGGATGGCGAACATCTTGCCCGTCCGCCCCATCCCCGTCTGGACTTCGTCCACGACGTACAGGATGCCGAACTCGCGGGCCAGGGCGGCCACCATGGGATGAAACTCCGGCGGAGGCACGACGACGCCCCCCTCCCCCTGGATCGGCTCGACGAAGATCGCGGCCACGTCCTCAGGCGGCACGAGGCTCTTGAAATACACATCGCGGATGACCGTGACGCAATGCATCCGGCAGGAGGGATGGGCCAGCCCATAGGGGCAGCGGTAGCAATTGGCGTAGGGCACGTGGGTCACGCCGGGAAGGAGCGGCGAGAAATGCCGGCGCTGGACGGCCTTGCTGCCGGTTAACGACAGGGCGCCCATCGTCCTTCCGTGGAAGGCCCCCTGAAACGCGAGGGTGAGCGGCCGGCGGGTCTTGTATCGCGCCAGCTTAAACGCCGCCTCGACCGCCTCGGTGCCGGAGTTGCCGAAGAAAGTCCGCTTGGGCCCCTTGCCCGGCGTCATGCGATCGAGAGTCTCCGCCAGCTTCACCTGAGCCGGGTAATAAAAATCCGTCCCGGACATGTGGATGAAACGCGACGCCTGCCGGCTGATCGCTTTCACCACCTGGGGATGGGCATGGCCCGTCGCGACGACGGCGATGCCGGCGGTAAAATCCAAGTAGCGGTTCCCGTCCACATCCTCCACCGTTGAACCCCGCGCCTTCTCGACGACCAAGGGGTAGAGGCGCGTGACGGACTGGGAGAGCACCGATTCGTCGCGGCTGACCCAGGCCCTGGCCTTGGGACCAGGCGGAAGGATTTTGATGAGGGGGCGCGATGCAACGGGCAGGCGCTTTTTACCGGGCGTTCGTTTGGGCACCGCGCACCTCCCGACTAGGACGGACAGGCCCTGCGACCCGACGCCTCACATCAACCCATGCCCTCGCTTGGCGATCGAGTAGGCATCCACGGCGGAGAAGATGGACAGGCTGAGGTAGAGGAGTTGGAGCGGCTCCCAGAAGGCCCGCGAAAGAATCAACAGGGCCAGGCCCGCCACGATCAAGCCATAGCCGCGCTTCTCCCCGAGGTAGAGATGCCCCAAGCCGGTCACGACCGACAACGAGGCCGCGCGCAGACCGTGCCAGGTTTTTTCGCGAACGTCCATGGCGTCGTGAGCCTAGGCCTTCAAGGCCGTCAGCACCTCCTCCACGTGGCCGTCCACCTTGACCTTGCGAAAGACCGCCTTGATCAGGCCGGCCCCGTCGATCACAAAGGTGCTGCGCTCTATGCCCCAGTACTTCCTCCCGTACATGCTCTTTTCCTTGTAGACGCCATAGGCTTTGGACACCTTGGCCTCCTCGTCGCAGAGCAGGGAAAAGGGCAGCTCGAACTTCTCGATAAATTTCCGATGCGCGGCCGGTCCGTCCAGGCTGACCCCCAAGACCACCGCTCCTGTTTTCCTGATCCTCGCCATCGAGTCGCGAAAGTCGCAGGCTTCCTTCGTACAGCCCGACGTGTTGTCCTTCGGGTAAAAATAGAGCACCACGGATTTTCCCTTCACCCCCTTCGGGCTCAGGGTCTCTCCAAACTCATTCGGAAGCGACCAGTCAGGCGCCTTCTCTCCCACCGCCACTTCTTTTGCCATCGCGTTGCTCCTTCGTGCCTCCATGGTACTCGGCTTGCCTTACCTCGGCAAGCCTCCCCCTGCCGGATGCCTGCCGCCATTGCCATAGAACGGCACGGCGGCCAGGGACCAGACGTTGTTTGCAAGAATCGGTCGGACCGACCAGATCGAGGAAGTCCACCGGCAAGTTGCCCGGCAAAAACGAGGACCGCGCAGAAGGACATCACCACGCGCGAACCGAACCGCAACCATCCGTTGGCGTCAGCTCTTAGCGGACGCCTCCCATGCCTCCACCAGTCGGTCGCTTACCCTGGTACTCCTTCTGCTTCTTCACGATGTTGGGGTCCGGCGCGCCGTAGGGCCGCAAGGCCGGCGAGTCCCAAATCTCCTTGTTGCCTGGCTCGAGGTTGGCTGCTTCGATAAAATGCTCCCGGGCTTCGTCCGTCTCTCCCAAGGCATAGAGCGCCAGCCCCAAGTTGTAATGGGCCTGGCCGGACTTCGGCGCGCCGCTCACCGCTTGTTGGAAAGCCGCCTTGGCCTCTTCGAAGTGCGCGTTCCTATATTCGCGCGTTCCTTGTTCCGTCATCTGAAGAACCGGTTTGGGGGAGCTGAGCGCAACCGGCAACGGCAGCCTCGGCTTGGGCTTCTCCGGCGCCGATGCGCAGGCGGGCAGCCACAGCAGCCAGCCGATCACGAGTACTGACACGATGGGTCTCATGGTCACCTCTGTCTGGATCACGGAACAGGCCTCACGGCTTTCGGTGTTTACGGAGTTCGTCCTCGAAGGCTTTACGGTACATCACGTCCCACTCCGAACTCCCCTCGACGACCGGCTTGGAATAGGACGCCAACCTGGTCCGCACCGCCCGATCGACGTTTTCTTCCTGTCCGACCTCCACGGCAAGCACGCGCTTGATCTCGCGCAGAGCCAGCGTGTCATCCCCGATGAGCCGTGCCGAGGGCGCCTTCTTCACGCAGCCCAAAATGACGTGCGCAAGGTGCGTGAGTTTGTCGTCGCTGAGTAACATTTCCCCCTATCTTCCCTCTCCAACGCCGGCCCCAAGGCCGCCGGTTCATAGGATAATGTTCCGCTCTCTGACCAGCTTGCTCTTGATCATCACGAACATTTTCTGGTAGTCCACGTGCCCTTTTTCGATCTCCGCCTCGTAGGCTTTCAACAGCCCGCGGACTTCGGCATTCAATCGATCTTCGACCATCAATTCTTCCGTCACGGCCTGGTCCAGCGCTTCGACGAGGGACTTCTCAGGCCCCGGCAATTCCAGCAGGCCTTCCTCCTTGAGCCGCGCAACCAAGGCTTGAGCCATGTGGCTGACCCGTTCCTTCGAC
>VGXD01000070.1 GCA_016873525.1 Nitrospira sp.
CCCTGGCGCTGGACGAGATCGTGACGAATATTATTTCCTACGGCTATGACGATCAGGACGACCACCGGATCAACCTGCGCTTGTCGTTGCAGGGGGGGGAAGTGACGGCGGAGGTGGAGGATGACGGGAGGCCCTTCAATCCCCTGGAGGCGCCGGAACCCGATCTTGCGGCGCCGGTCGAGGAGCGGAAAGTCGGGGGGCTGGGCATTCATCTCATCAGGAACATGATGGACCATCTGGAATATCGGCGGCTCCAGGAGACGAATCTCCTGATCATGAAGAAAAAAGTGCCGGTGTAGGCGAGCGCGGGCCGTCTCGAAGGCGGCGAGGACGACGGAGGGGGAGGATGGAAATTACCGAGCAGAAAAAAGGCCCCGTGGTGGTGCTGACGCTCAAGGGGCGGCTGGATGCCAGCACGGCCGGCCGGTTGGAGGAAAAGCTCCTGGCGCTGATCGACGGCGGGGAGAAACAGTTCGTCGGCAACTTTCTTGAGTTGGACTACATCAGCAGCGCCGGCCTGCGGGTGCTCCTGATGGCGGCCAAGCGGCTCAAGAGCGGCAGCGGGAAGATCGTGCTGTCCTCCTTGAAGGATCACATCCGGGAGGTCTTCGAGATCGCCGGCTTCGTGACCATCTTTCCGATCTTCGACATGGAAGACGAGGCGGTGAAGAGCTTTCAGTGAGGTGAGATCATGAGCCGAGAAAGCCGAATGGCTGGGGGCTGGGGCGGTAGTTTCATGCAGTCGTGTTTGTGATAGACTGTCGATGTCGTGACCGTGGAAGGAAAGGAGCGGATGAAAGAGAGGGGACTATGACGGAAGCCGAATTGCTGGCACGGATTCAAGTCAACCCGAAAATCTTCGGCGGCAAACCCATCATTCGAGGAATGCGGATTGCCGTGGAGCACGTGTTGGGCATGCTCGCGGCCGGCGATACGCCCGAGACCATCCTCAAAGAATATCCGTTGTTGGAGCCGGAGGACATCCAGGCCTGCCTGCTCTTCGCCTACCGTTCCGTGACCGGCGAGCAAGTGCATGAGCGGGTGCCGGTTGCCAAATCTTGATGAAATTTCTCCTCGATGTCTGCGCCTCCTCCCGCTCGCTGCAACGACTGCTTATCGATTTGCAACATGATGTCCGGCTCGCCGCCGACTTCGACCCTCGTGCGGATGACGAGAACTTGCTCGATCTGGCGTTGCGGGAGAGCCGAATCGTTGTCACCGAAGACAAAGACTTTGGCGAACTCGTCTTCGTTCAGCGCCGTCCCCATCGGGCGATTGTCCGATTTGTGGAAATGCGGGTTGACGAGCAAGTGGCCGCGATGCGGGAACTCCTGGAGCGGTACCAGACTGAGCTGGAGTCCGGCGCGCTGATCGTCGTCAGCCGAGGCCGCATCAGAATTCGCGCCTAATGGTGTCGCAGCCGCGATCCTGCGCCGCACGTGTTCTTCTCACATCCGGGAGGTGTTCGAGATCGCCGGCTTCGTGACCATCTTCCCGATCCTCGACATGGAAGACGAGGCCCTGCGGAGCCTCTAAGGCTAGCCCAGTAAAGCCTCTCCCATCGCTCTTGCCGAATTCTGCTGGACAGGCCATCTGACATGTATTAACATTGTTCATACGTGAGGTGATCTATGATCAAGACGCTAAAGAAGCACGGGAACAGCATGGCCCTCGTCATCGAAAAGCCGATGATGGAGGCGTTGGGCATCGATGAACAAACTCCGCTGCAAGTGACGGTTAGCGGGAATGCGCTGGTTGTGACGCCGGCAAACGTGGGTATCGGCCCGGAGCGGATGAAGGAGATTATCAAGGACATCCGCAAACGATACGGGCCGATGCTGAAACGGCTGGCGGACTGATGCCGTGGAGACGATCATCTTTTTGAGCGTGGACGATGTGTTGTTGCTCCACGCCGATACCATTGACTCAGACGGCGGCTCGCATGGGCTCAGAGATCATGGCCTATTGGATGCAGCGGTTGCCATGCCGCGCCAGCAATTCGGCGGCCAATTTCTGCACGAGGGCCTTGCTGCCATGGCATCCGCCTATTTATTTCACATCGCCCAGAATCATCCTTTCGTGGACGGGAACAAGCGCGCGGCGGTGATGTCAGCCCTCGTGTTTCTGCGCCTCAACAGGGCAAAGCGCTTGCCGGACCCGGAAGAACTGGAAGCTACCACCAGGCGCGTGGCCGCAAGCGAAATGACGAAGGATGAATTGACGAAGTGGATGCGAGGTCAGATCAAGTCGCGCTAGTTGCTTCGTCCGAGTGATCCATCTTGCGGTCAAAATGTGGGCGAGAACTCAAGCGGTGAACTAGCTGAGGCGTGGAAAATCTATAGGCCAGTCAGAAAATGGTTCCTGCCACCGTTTCCATCTTCCCTCACCCTCACTGCCCCAACCTCAGTTGCTTAAGCGATGGGAGGCCATATGGCGACCTCGTCTCCCATGCCAAGGGTCTGGGTTCCTGTAAAAAGGAGAAAATGTGTGTCATCAGGTGTGCCAGTTCGATAGAAAACATCTTCAACCACATTTTGGATATCTGGTTCATCAAGAAGTGCTTTGGAATCGGAGTCAAACACAATAGCCACTATAGCTTTCGCGCAACCGTGTTTGGCCATTGTAGTGTCAAGCTGGGCTTTCTTTTCCTTCTTATAAAGCTTGTCGATGTATCGACGGGTCTGCTCTTCTCCTTGCTTCTTGAAGGCTTTATCCAACCTATCGCAGGTGTACGACAAAAGGGCCTGCGGAGTATTTGGATAATCAAGCGCCATTGCTTTAGACCACAAAATAGAAAAATCGAGGGACGAAAAAGTGTCAGGAATCATTTTCTCTGGAACAGGCTGCTCAAAACGGTCAGCCAACGAGGCCGCAGGGAGCTCGGCGACTGAGGCGTACGTTTCTGCTACGTCGCAAGGAGACGGGCGACCGAGAACAAAGTTGGGGGCCGTTTTCAGCAGCCGTTACGGTTCGACGATCACGTCCACAAAGGCCGGCAGGCTGTCCGCGCCTTTTTTGTCGGTGACGCGCAGTTTGAAGCGGTAGAGGCGTGGTTCGGAGAGCTGCGGCGCGACAAACGAGGCCTTCGGCATGTTGACGTCCAGCAGGGACACCTTGTTCCCCCTGATCTGACTCCAGGCATAGTACAGGGCCTCTCCCTCCGGGTCCCGGCTCTTGAGGCCGTTCAACTCGACCTTGGTGCCGGCCTTCACCGTCCGGTTGGGTCCGGCCTCTGCGATCGGCGGCTCGTTGGGCTCTTCGTTCACCTCAACTTCCACCTCCAGCGCCGCGTGCTTCCCACGGTTGGTCGCGGTGAGGGTCGTGCGGCCGTTGCCGACCACTTGGAGCAGTCCCTCGCGCTGATGGACCTTGATGACCTTGTCGTTGGAGGACCGATAGGAGGTCCCGGTCGAGGGGGAGCGGATGGACCTCGCCACGCCATCGGAAAACAGCCCGACCACCGGCGGTTCAAATATCTTCCCCAGCGTATCGACTTGCCCGTAGCCGGCTTCCTGATGGCCGCGCCCCAGCCGCCAGGGCTTTTCGGTTTCGAACTCGATGGCGGTGAGCGTGGCCGCCGGTTCGATGGCGAGCAGGATTTCATCGAAGGTGGAGTGCCCCCCCAGCCGGCCTCGCGAAATGTCGCCGACCGCCAGCAGGCGCAGGGGGCCGATGGCGTCCTGCGGCACCGTCAACGTGCCGCCGAAGGGCGGGTCGTTCTGCGCCCGGGAGATCAGCGCGGCCGAGGCCACGATGGCGCCGGAGGAGGTCGTCTGGTCTTCCTGCACCAAGGCCTCGTCCAATTCCCCGTACCAGTAATAGCGGACCTGCACCACGCCGGGGTCGTTGCCGAGATCGACTTTGACCGTGACGGTCTGGCCGGATTGCAGGACGGCCTGCTCGGCCGGCTCCAGAATTTTGAAGGCGAGGGCCTGCCCGCTGGGCAGAGAAAGTAGCAAGGTCACAGTAACAAGGTGCAAGGTCCGAGCAAACTGGTTGCTTGGTACTTGTAACGTGCGACTCGGCACGGTTACCGCTCCAGGTGAAACGGCACGTCGGTCAGGATGACCCGATCTTTGAAGAGCAAGGCGGCTTTCAGCATGAGGGCGCGCTGGTTGTGGAGGATGTTCTGCCACCAGCGGGCCGGCAGGATTTCCGGAATGACGACCGTCACCCAACTGTCCGGGTCTTTGGCGAGTTGCTCCTCGATGTAGTCCAGCAGCGAGCCCATCACGGATCGGTAGGGGGAGGGCAGGACCACCAAGTGCACGCCGCAGCCCCATTGCGCCCACTGGATTTGGGTCAGCGCCGTGGCTTCCTTGTCGACCTCCACCAGCACGGCGCGGATGTCCGACGCGCGGTTCCGCGCATAGTCCACCGCCCGGATCACGGCGCGGTTGACGCCGCTGATGGGAATGATGACGGTGTTGCGTCTCGGCGGGGGCGGGCGGTGATCCCGCGCGAGGGCGATCTGCTGGGTCACGGCGACATAGTGGGCGTGGATGGCGCGGAACCACATGATGATCAGGGGGATCAGCACGATGACGATCCAGGCGCCGTGCGCGAATTTGGTCGCGGCGATGATCAGCGTGGCGATCCCCGTCGTGACGGCCCCGAGGCCGTTGACGAGGAGCTTTTTGCGCCAGTGCGGCCCTTTCTTGCTCCGCCACCGCCGGACCATGCCGGCTTGCGAGAGCGTAAAGGAGAGAAACACGCCGACGGCGTAGAGCGGGATCAGCGCGTGGGTGTCGCCCTTGAACAGGACGATGAGCAGGCAGGAGAAAAAGCCCAGGATGATGATGCCGTTCGAGAAGACCAGCCGGTCGCCCATCACTTCCATTTGGTGCGGCATGTAGCTGTCGCGCGCCAGGATCGACGCCAAGCGGGGGAATCCGGCGAAGGCGCTGTTGGCGGCCAGGATCAAGATCAGCATCGTGGAGACCTGGACGAGGTAGTAGAGCGGTCCTCCTCCGAATGCCGCGCGCGCAATTTGGGACACGACCGTTTCGTCTTCCCTCGGGAGCACTCCGTAATGGTAGGCCAACGAACTGATGCCGATGAAGAGGAGGCCGAGGATGACGGCCATGCCCGCCATGGTGAGGGAGGCGTTTCGTGGCTCCGGGCGTTTGAAGGCCGAGACGCCGTTGGAGATGACTTCCACGCCGGTGAGCGCGGTACAGCCGGACGAGAAGGCGCGCAAGAGGAGGAAGAGGGTGAGGCCTTCTACGACCGGGGCCGTTGAGGCGGGGGGAGCGGCCGCTGCGGCTCCCTGGGGGGGCTGGCCCGACAGTATCTGGACCAGCCCGGCGCCCAACATCACCAGGATCATGCCGATGAAGAAATAGGTCTGGACGGCGAAGATGCGGCCCGATTCGCGGACGCCGCGAAGATTGACCATGATCACGAGGATAATGGCTGTCAGGCAGAGGGCCTCGCGATGGGCAAACAGAGCCGGCACGGCCGAGGTCAAGGCCGCGATGCCGGCGGCCACGCTCACCGAGACCGTCAGGACGTAGTCGATCATGAGGGAGGCGGCGGCCGTCAACCCCGGCAACACGCCCAGGTTGGACTTGGCCACGATGTAGGCGCCGCCGCCGGAGGGATATTCGTAGATGATCTGTTGATAGGAGAGGGTCAGGATGGTCAGCAATAAAATGATCATCAAGCTGATCGGAATCGACCAGGAGACGGCGGCGGTGCCGGCCAAGATCAGCACCAGCAGAATTTCCTCGGTGGCATAGGCGACCGAGGAGAGGGCGTCGGAGGAGAAGACCGCCAGCGCAAGGCGTTTGGAGAGACGTTCGTGCGCGGCCTGGGCTGTCTTGAGCGGGAGGCCGACCAGGAGACGTTTGAGCAGCATGGGCGCATTATTGCACAAAACCGGCGAGAGAGAAACTGCCGGGCATTTTTCATGAGCGCGCTCGTGCGCGCCGCCCGGCATGACGTTGCCTTGACAGGCCGCTCGATTGTGTTAGGATCGCAACATACGGAGAAGCGCTTATGCGACCAGGGTTGCATAACGGGCTGCGTTCAGGCCGTCGGCTTGCCGGGTGGTGGGGCTGCCTTCGGCTTCGCCGCAAAGTTTCGGCTATTCTGCTGCTGGTGTTTGTCCCTCTGATCGCCGTCCTTTCCTTCCAGGTGAGCCTCATCAATCATCTGCTGGCCACGCAGCAGCAGCATCGCCAAGTCGTGCAGACTCGTTACCAAATTCTCTTGCTCCGCCGTTTTTCGGTGGACATCGAAGACGCCTTCCGGGGCTATCTGCTGACCGGACAGGAGGCCTTTCTGAAGCCCTTGCAGGAGGCGCAGCCCAAGCTGAAACCGGTTGTTGCGGAGGCGTTGGCCTTGGTCAAGGGGGAGCCGGTTCTTCAATCGGAGATCAGGCAAGCCGGCGAGCGACTCGAAGCGCTGATGGAATCCAAGCAAGACCTCATCCGGCAGGCTCAGACGGGCCGCCTGGAGGAAGTGTTGCGCTACGTGAAGTCGGGAGAAGGCCTGGTCCTTTCGACGCAAGTGCGGAACGAACTCCGAGACATCGAAGACCAACTCTACCGGAAGATGCAAAATCTGGATGTCGATGAGGCGGGGTTGGCCCAGCGTGCGTATTGGGGGTTGGTCATGGCCTTGGCGGGGTGGCTGGGGCTTGGTCTGGTCGGGGCGCGGCTCCTGGCGCGGTCGGTCACCGAGCCGTTAGCCACGCTGCAAGCTTCGACAGAGAACCTGGGGCGGCAAGCCGTCGAGACGGGGAGGTCGATGCCGCCGCTCCCGATCGACTCGTCCGACGAAATCGGCCAATTGGCGCGTTCCTTCGAAGAGATGGCCCTGAAGATCAAGCAGGCCATCGTGGAACTTGAAACCATCAATACGATCGGAAACGACATCAATACGATTGGGCCGGATGGGCTGGACGGGGCGCTCCATCGGATCACGGATCGGGCGGTCGAACTCTTGCAGGCGGACGTGTGCCTCGTGTTGTTGCGAAGCGAAGAAATGGGCTGCTGGATCGTGGAGGCTTCCTCGGGCGACTGGCATGAGCGATTGCACAAGACGGTCATGCTCTGGGAAGAGTTCCCCGTGTCCGTGCGCGCTTTTGAGAGCAAGCAGCCGGCGTTCGGCCGTCATCTGCGGGGCGATCTTCGGCCCGAAGTGGTGCGGCGCAACCTCATCGGCGAAAGCATGCTGGCGGTGCCGCTTCTGTCCCAAGAGGTGCCCTTCGGCGTGTTGGTGCTCCTGCAAGAACGGCAACGGGACGAGCAGGACTGGCATGTGCGTCTTGCAAAGGGGTTTACCAATGCCGCCGCCATCGCGATTGCCAATGCCCGTCTCTATGAGGCCGCCCATAAAAAAGAGAAGGGCCTGGAGTCCCGCCTCCGGCGGCTCGAATACCTCGCGGAGATGTTGGCCCATGATCTGAAAGCGCCCGGGGAGCGGATGGAGGAGTTTGCCTCCCTGCTGCTGAAGGAGTATGGGGAGAAGTTGGATGCGCGGGCGGCGCGATGGCTGCGGCTGCTGGAACAAAACGGCAGAGATATGACCGAGCGGGTCCATACGATCCTGGACGTTGCGCGGGTGGGCGCTCAGCGTGACGCGGTGGAGGCGGTCGATCCTGCGTTGGTCCTCAACGATGTGCTCAAGGCCAGAGCCGGGGATCTCGAACGGCGGCGGGTCCAGGTGCGGATGGGCGGCGAGTTTCCGATGGTGGCCTGTCATCGAGCCTACCTGCGGCAAGTATTCGACAACTTGATCTCGAATGCCGTGAAATTTTCCGGGGACCGGCCGGATCCCGTGATCGACGTGACAGCCGAGCGCAAGGGGGATCGCGTCGAGTTTTCTGTCTCAGATAACGGGATCGGTATCCCCTCCCGGCAGCGTGAGCGGGTGTTCGATCCGTTCGTTCGGCTGAATCCCGGTCCGGTGCAAGGGAGCGGCATCGGGTTGACGATTGTCAAGAGGATCCTGGAACTCTACGGGGGACAGGTCGGGATTGATGCCAATGCCCAAGGCGGCTGCACCGTGGCATTTACCATCCCTGTTCTCGGAGATTTTACGAGAGAGCGCCCGTCCGTGGTTGAGTCGGAAGAAGGACCGCACCGAGCGATATAATAATATGACGTCAGGCACCGTCGCTGGAGTGATGCAGCGGGGTTGTCTGCCGGTTGCTCTCAAGGAGAACACAGTATGACCGCTGCGCTTGAGTCTCGGCTTCGCGCCACGGGGACGCGGGCTCCGTTCACGATTCTTCTGGTTGAGGACGATCCCTCCGATACCGAGCTGATGCTCCATGCCATCGAAGAAGCGGACTTGAAAGTCATCGAAGGGGAGATGCAGATCGAGGTGCGCGCCACGGCCGAGGGGGCCTTGCGTCTGCTGGGCGAGCGGCCGGTCGATCTGGTGATCACGGATATGGTCTTGCCAGGCATCGACGGTCTGGACCTGGTCAGTCAAATCCAGGACATCGATCGGAACCTCCCGGTGTTGGTCGTTACGCGGATGAGCGGCGTGCATACGGCCGTGGAGGCGATGCGGCGAGGCGCTTACGATTATCTGATGAAGCCGGTCAGCCCGGACGATCTCGGCATGCGGCTGCACCGGGCCATCCGAATGTCGGAAATCCTCCGGCGGAACTCGGCCTTTGAGCGAAGTTTCCGCCAGGGCCTGCAAGCCGGGAATCTGGTAGGGGCGAGCGCCGCGTTTCC
>VGXD01000071.1 GCA_016873525.1 Nitrospira sp.
CGCCAGGAAGAAAGCTTTGCCGAGAAAATGCTGGCGGCCCTCCGCAATGCCTTCGGAGGCCACGCGGTTCGCCGATGACGAGGCCCGCCGCATCTCCAGCGGCGGGCGGAGAGAGCCGACGCTTCCGTCCGGAACCGAGCGACAAGAGGCGGGACTTATTTCGCCCGGCCCTCATGGCCCAGCCCTAGCTGTTTGAGAATCTCTTCTTTCTTGCCAAGCCCCCCGATAAACCGCTCGAACCGTCCATGGCGATACAGCGCGAGCGCGGGCAAGGAGGTAATGTCCAACTCGGCCGGAATTTGAAAATTCTCCTGCACGTTCATGGCGACGACCAGGAGACGATCTCCGGCCTCGGCCTGGACCTTTTCCAACTCGCTCGTCAGGGCCCGGCATCCCCCGCATCCCGGCTGCCAAAACTCGACCAGCACCGGCACGGCCGCGGCTTCCACCACACGATCGAACTCGTCATCGCCGATGGCGCGAAGCATCGAGGGGCCCTCGCCGACTCCTTTTGCCGTCAACCCGGATGGCCCGGTCCGCCGAGCCACCCGGCAAAGACCTGGTCGTAAAGCAGGTCCGCGAAGACTCGATAGCCCTCTGTGGTCAAATGGACGCCATCGTTTGAATAAGGCGCGGCAAGGCATTGGGCTTCCGGCTCCGAGGTCGCGGCAAACAGATCCACACAGGCCACCCGGCGTCGCAGGCAATAGTCGGCGATCAACCGGTTCAGTGCCTGCCGCTGCCCAATAGACTCGCCCACCCTATGAGGCGCCTCCAGGCCGGCCGGTCCGTCGTCGATGAACCCCCTCTCGCCCCTGATGGGCGGCACCGTAACCGCGACAGGGCGGATGCCGGCGGCCAAGGCCTGCTCGTACAATTTCAGCAAATTCCGCATGATCTCGGCCGGCGCCGCGTTCCACCCCAGGTCATTGGTCCCTCCCAGTACGACCACCGCGGCCGGGGCATGGGCCAACACATCCCGTCTGAACCGCAGAACCATCTCGCCGGTCAGCTCGCCGCAGATTCCGCTGACCGCAACGCGAGCCTGCGCTCCCAGCCGTTCCTGCAACATGGCGCCGTAAGGCGTCGCGCGCAGCGAGGGGAAGTCCGCCGTGGGAGACTGGTAGCCGGCCGTCAGGCTGTCTCCGAAGCACATGATGACGGGGATCGATGGCATGGCGCACGATTGTACGTCGGCCACCGCGAATTGACAAATTTTCACAAGGGGCACAAAATCGACGCACACGTACCATGCAGACAACCGATTCGCTGGAAGCGCTCGTCAAGCCGATCCCCATCCTGCAATGGCTGGTTGTGACCGTACTCTGCGCGCACGTGGTCACGAGCCCCTCCCTTGCCGAAAGCGATGGCGCCGTCTTATTTGTCCTGGTCCTGCTGATCGGCAACGGCGCCGGCCTCTACGGGCTCCCCCGCATTTTGAGCGCCAAAACATTCGTGACCGTCCTGGTGATTGCGGACACCCTGTTGGTCCCGGCGACCCTCTACGCCACCGGCTCATTTCGAAGCGATCTGTTCGTCATGTACTTCGGGATCATCATGATCGCCGGCGCTGCCGGCAACCTCAAGCGAGCCATGGCCCTGACGGCCGTGGCTTGCACCGGATACGTGGGCTTGGGCGCCTTTGAGGCCATGACCGGCCATGAACAAGGACCTCTCGGCACCTATCTGCTTCGCATCCCGTTCTTTCTGATCATGACGTTATTTTATGGCGCCATGGCCGAATATGCCCAGCTCGAACGCCAGCACAAAGAACGACTCGCTCGCGACGTGCTGCACGACGAACTCACCGGCCTCCCGAACCGGCGCTATCTGATGGAAACCCTCGTCAGAAAACTCGATGAGTCCAAGCGCTTCAACTTGCCCCTCTCCTGCGCCGCCATCGACTTGGACAACTTCAAGGACGTCAACGACACCTACGGCCATCACATCGGCGACCTGGTCCTCAAGGATTACTCGTCTCTCTTGGCGCTCGAAAGCCGAGGCTACGATATGGCCGGCCGCCTGGGGGGCGATGAGTATGTCTGGATTCTCCCGCGCGTGGGCAAAGATGACGCCATCGTGGCTTGCGAGCGGCTGCAGGAATCCGTCGAACGCCATCTCTTCGGCACGAAGAAGACCACGTTTCACTTGACCACCAGCATCGGCCTCACCACCTATCTCCCCGGCACAGGCCCCCACCCAAGCCCTGCGCAAGTTTTGAAAGCGGCGGACTTGGCCCTCTATACGGCCAAGCGCGAGGGGAGAAACCGGGTCTGCCACCTGCCTCTCGTCGGCCCGGTCACGGCGGAACCAGACCCCAAGCCGGGGGGCCGGAGCCAAGACCGGGAATCCTGACCCTCGTCTCCTCCTTACTCAAGAAGTGAACGAGACCGTCACCCAACACCGTTTTTGCGCGTATCTGACGATTTTTTCTGGTATTGTGCTGCCCTAGTCCAGGCTCACTTCTCAGACTCACGACCCTATGCACCAAGACACGACAGGGACAAATTTCTCCCTTCTATTATTGTTACGCACGGCCTCACGACGACGATCACCGACGTGGCTCTGCCGAACGCTATCGGCGTTGGTCTTGATGGCAGCGGCCACCGTCGCGGCTCAGGAACCACCCGACGCGCCGCCAAGCCAACCTCCTTCGGCCAGTTCGGCAACAGAGGCCACAACCGATTCTTCTCTATGGCATTACGGGGCCTACCTGGACCTCAGCTACGACCTCAACTTCAATTTTCCTTCAAACCACCTCTTTAGAAGCAGGACCACCGCGGTCCGGACAAACGAGCTGGACCCGAACATGGCGCTGGCCTACCTACGGAAGGACGCCACGAGCGACTCTCGCTGGGGCATGGAGTTCGGCGTGCAAGGGGGCTACGACTCGACGGAGTTCGCCTTCCTCCAGGGAGAACCGAGGGTCAACGGCTATGACACCCTCCGCCATTTTTCCCGCGCCAACGTGTCCTACCTTGCGCCGGTCAACGGCAAGGACCTGACGGTCACGGCCGGCCTGTTCAACAGCCTGATCGGCTATGAATCGCTCTACGCCAAGGACAACTTCAACTACACCAGGTCCTGGATTGCGGACAACACCCCCTATATGATGTTCGGCGTGAACGCCCGCTACGCCGTCAACGAGCGATTCACCGCGACCGCCTTCGTCATCAATTCCTATTACCACTTAGCCCATCCCAACGATCAGCCCAGTTACGGAACCCAACTGGCCTGGAAAGCGACGCCGCGGCTCACGATGACGCAAACCGTTTATTACGGCCCCGACCAAGCCAATACCTCGATGGAGTTCTGGCGGCTGTACAGCAACCACATCACGGAATGGAAGAGCGACGAGGTGACCATGGCCCTGGCCTATGACTTCGGCACGGAGAACCTGGCCGGTCAGCCCGGCAGTCCGCGAGCCTTCGTGATGGGTGGGGCATTGTTTGCCCGGTGGCACGTCGCCGGGCCCTGGAGCGTCGCCGTGCGGCCGGAGTTCTACTGGGACCGGAACGGACGGTGGACCGGGAACCAGCAGCTGGTCAAAGCCATCACCAACACGCTGGAATACAAAATCCCCTCCGGATGGACCAACACGACCCTCCGCATGGAATACCGATACGACGACTCCACGGGCAAGCAGGGCGGGTTTTTCAAAGGGGGCGAGACCCGTCCCGGCGTCATCGGGCTCACACCGGGCCAACATCTCATGATCTTCGGGCTCCTCTGGACCTTCGACTCCCCATGACCCCTATGACAGGGGGCGCCTCGGACCATCCCCTGCTTGACACGGGAATCGTGGGGCGCTATTCTCCCGCGACCTCGAAAAGTATCGAACCCAGCCCCGTTAGACCCGTTTGAGCAGAAAGGAGAGCACGAACATGGCAAGGAGAGTACTGAGGACGGCAACCCTGGCCCTAGTGGCCGCGTTCGTCCACGTCGTCCTGTTGATGAACGCCGCACCCAGTCCGGCCGCCGAGGCCTTCAAGATGGGGGTGCTCGATCCGCAGGAGGTGCTGGAGAAATCCAAATCCGGCAAGCGCGCCCTGGACGCCCTGAAGGAATACGCCAAGGCCAGGCAGAAACTCCTCACCAACGACGAAGAAGAACTGAAGGGCCTCGACAAGCAGCTCAAAGACCAGGAAAGCGGCCTCGCCGAAACCCAGAAGCGCGAAAAGGAAGCCAAGTTCCGAGCCAAGATTCAGGAATACCAGAAGCGCACCCAAGAGTTTAATCAGGAACTCCAGGGCAAGCAGAAGGAATTGGTGGACGACTACATGAAGAAAATCGCCGTCGCCACCAAGGCCGTCGCGGAGCGGGGCGGCTTCAGCTTGGTGGTGGACAAGGGCAGCGAGACGACCCTCAGGATCGTCATTTACAGCAAGGAAATCCTTGATGTGACCAACGAGGTCATCAAGGAATTCGACAAGCAGAACAAGTAGCGCGGCGGGTCACAAGCCGAGCAACGGGCAAGGCCCTGTGAGACGTGATGGAGGACCCATGCGGCGGATGATGAGCGGAACCGTATTGACCATCGTACTGATTGCGGCCGGGATTATGTCCGGCCAGCCCCAGGCGGCGGACTACCACATGATCCCAGGCCTGTCGGCGCAGGACCGGACCGTGCTGGCCAAGAGCTTGGTGGAACAGGGCCAGTGCCGGAACGCCCTTCTGGAGATCACCGAGGCCGCGAAGTCCCTGTCCGACGACGAAACCCTGATCCGCCTCAAGGCCGTCTGCGAAGTCGATTTGCAGATGCCGGGCGGCAAAGAGACGATCATGAAGTGGCTGAAGCTGGCGCCTCAGGGCCATCCGGAGCGGGGCAAGATGCTGGCCCTGCTGGCCAAGTCTCAGGGAGCCAGCGAAACGCCGACCGAGTGGGTGTTAGTCCAAGCCGGGGACTTCGAGATGGGAGCGGAAGGCGGAACGGCGTCTCCCGACGAAGGCCCCAAACACAAAGTCACCCTGGATGCCTTCTACCTCGCCAAACACGAGGCCAGCAACCGCCAGTACCAGGCCTTCGTCAAAGCGACCGGACGCAAGGTGCCGGAAAATTGCTGCGACGCCAGGTACAACCTCTGGCGTGGCGAAGCGCTGATGGAAGGCGTGGGGGAACTGCCCGCGATCAACGTGAGTTGGGACGACGCCGCCGCCTACTGCAAGTGGATCGGCGGACGGCTCCCGACCGAAGCCGAGTGGGAAAAGGCCGCCAGGGGGACCGACGGCCGACTGTATCCCTGGGGGAACGATCCCCCCACCGGCACCCGCGCCAATTACAGCTTCGACGAAGTCACGGGCTGGACCGGCCCCAACTCCCTGGCCAAAACGACCGACTATGAGAACGGGAAGAGTCCCTACGGCGCCCAACAGATGGCGGGCAATGTTTGGGAATGGGTCCAGGACTGGTATGACGAAAACTATTACAAGAACAGCCCGGACAAGAATCCGACCGGCCCTTCCGAAGGCCAGACCCGCGCGATGCGCGGCGGCTCCTGGCGCAATACGGCCGACGTCATCCGGGCCACCAACCGCAACAAGCACTCACCCAACGAACGGCGGGTCTACATCGGCATCCGCTGCGCGAAAGACGCCCAGTAAGTCGGGTTAGAGGCGCACGCGACGTCAGCCCTCCCCCTTGAAACTCACGGGGGGAGGGCTGTTTTTTTTGTCGTCCGAACGACCGAGAACAAAGTTGGGGGCCCTTCTCAGCATCCTTCCAAGGGATAGCCGGCCTCGCGCCAAGCCTTGATTCCCCCGTCCATCGAGACCACCTTTGTATACCCCATCCGCCTGAGGCTCTCCGCCGCCAGGGCGGATCGATACCCGCCGCCGCAATAGAGAATGATCTCGGCTTGGGTATCGGCAATCACGCCTTCGATGTCGCGCTCCAAGATGCCCCGCCCAAGGTGCAGCGCCCCCTTGGCATGGCCCTTGGCAAATTCATGGTCTTCCCTCACGTCGATGAAATGAAACGGTTCTCCCCGATCCAGCTTCGCCTTGACCTCCGCAACCGTACACTCCTTGATCCCCCGCTTGGCGGCTTCGACCAGTTTGAGAAACCCCGGGTGATGGTTCACGCTCCTCCTCCTTGATGGCTTCGCACTAAAATAAGACCCCCTGCTCAGGCCCAGGCCGCCGGAATGTCTGAGGAATGGGCCGGACCTCCTCCTCTGGAAATCCCGCCTTCTTCTTGCCGATCTCAAAGAGCCTCTCGACCACGTTCCAGTATTGGCCTTCTCCGCGATGGCGCGCGAAAAACCGCCCCTCCGACCCCTTGCCGCGCATCTCGCCCAGCCGATGGGTGATCTTCGCGATCCGGTCCGGAAAAGCCTCCGTCATTCGTTCCAGAAAGACCGGCTCCACATTTCCGGACAGGCGCAGCAACGCAGAGGTCGCGGCCGTGGCGCCGGCCTCGCGCGAGCGGAGGAGAATCTCCGGAATGTCGTCCTCGTTCAGCCCCGGGATCACCGGCGCGATGGAGACCGCGGTCGGAATGCCGGCCTTCGAAAGCGCTGCCATCGCCTCCAGCCGCTTGGCGATCGACGGAGCCTGGGGCTCCACCTTGCGGGCGGTCTCGTTGTCCGCGAAGGGGATGCTGAAGTAGACCTGGACCCACGCCTCATCGTGCAGCCTCCTGAGCAGCTCGATGTCCCGCATAATCAAGGCCGCCTTGGTGATGATCCCGACCGGGTTCTTGAACTCGGCGCAGACCTCCAGACAGGCTCGCGTGAGCCCATAGGTCGCCTCCAACGGCTGATAGCAGTCGGTATTCCCGGAAAAGACGATCAGTTCTCCCTTCCAGGACGGCTTGAGCAAGGCCTGGCGCAGCAAGGGCGCCGCCTCAGGCTTGACGATGATTTTCGAGTCGAAATCGGTGCCGGCCCCGAATCCCCAATACTCATGGGACGGCCTGGCATAGCAGTAGGCACAAGCGTGGAAACAGCCGCGATAGGGATTCAGGCTCCACCGAAACGGGAGGTCGGGGCTGTCGTTTCGACTGAGAATCTCCCTGGTGCTGTCGCGATAGACGTGCAGTTTCACCTGAGCGGGCGCATCCAGCCACTCCCGATACTGCGACTCGAAGGGATTGGGAGGGTTGGCGATGGTGCGCATGGGGCCATCCTCTCCCTGCCAAGGAACCTTGTCAAGCCGGCCGGTCCTCCCCTCCCGCCGGTGCGCTGAGAACCATTGACGATTCCCCGCTCCTCACGTAACATCCAGTCCCATGCATGATCTTCGGTTCCTTCGTGAAAATTTGGACGGCATCGCGGCGCAGTTGGGCCGGCGCGGCGCAGACGTGCCCTGGGAGGACCTGCGCAAGCTGATCCAGGAAAGACGCGACCTGACCACGCAGGTCGAGGACCTCAGACACCAGCTCAAGAAAGGATCCGAGGAAGTCGGCCGCCTGAAACGGGACAAGCAGCCGGCCGAGTCGGCCATGGCGCAGATGAAGGCCCTCGGCGATCGCATCAAGGCCATCGACGAGAGCCTGCGCGCCGTCGAGGACCGCCTCGCCGGCCTGGCCTTGCGCATCCCCAACCTGCCGCATCAATCCGTCCCCGTCGGCAAGGACGAAACAGACAATACCGAGCTGCGTCGTTGGGGCAACCCGCCGACCTTCACGGCCCCGCCCCAAACGCATTGGGACCTGGGCGAGGCGCTCGGCATCCTGGACTTCGAACGCGCCGCCCGTATGGCCGGAGCCAGGTTCGCAATCTTGGCGGGACTCGGCGCCAGGCTGGAACGGGCGCTCATCAATTACATGGTGGACCTGCACACGGACCGCCACGGCTATCGGGAAGTGCTGCCGCCCTTCATGGTCAATCGTGCGGCCATGACGGGGACCGGACAACTCCCGAAATTCGAGGAGGATCTGTTCCGCCTCAAAGATGACGACTACTTTCTGATTCCCACGGCCGAGGTGCCGCTCACGAATCTGCACCGCGAGGAAATTCTTTCGGACGACCGCCTCCCCATCCGATACACGGCCTATACGCCTTGCTTCCGACGCGAAGCCGGCTCCTACGGCAAAGACACGCGAGGGCTGATCCGTCAGCATCAGTTCAACAAGGTGGAATTGGTCGTGTTCACCAGGCCGGAGGAGTCGCACGAGGAGCTGGAGCGCCTCACCGCCCATGCCGAGGCCGTGCTCCAGGGGTTGGGATTACACTATCGCGTCGTCGCCCTCTGCACGGGCGACATGGGGTTTTCGGCGGCCAAGACCTACGACCTGGAAGTCTGGCTCCCCTCCCAGAATACCTTCCGCGAGATTTCCTCTTGCAGCAACTTCGAATCGTTCCAGGCCAGACGGGCCGAGATCCGCTACCGCCCCTCGGCCGCCAAGAAGGACAGCAAAACCGACTTCGTCCACACCTTGAATGGGTCCGGCCTGGCCGTGGGCAGAACCTTGGTGGCGATCCTGGAGAACTACCAGCAGGCCGACGGGTCGGTCCTCATCCCGGAAATTTTGCGGCCCTACCTCGGCGGCATCGAACGAATCGAGAAAAGCTAGGACCGCAGCAAGCGGTGGTCTCGCCGGACCACTCTTCAAGAGGCCCGGCGCCCAGCAAGCTTGGTATGGAGGGGTGACGGAGCGGCCGAACGTGCCGGTCTTGAAAACCGGTGTCCGGGAAACTGGACCGTGGGTTCAAATCCCACCCCTCCGCCACAAAGACCGT
>VGXD01000072.1 GCA_016873525.1 Nitrospira sp.
TCGTAATGCGCGTGACCGACTCCACCGTGCTCTCCCGAGCAAAGGGATGGGTCGGCCCGTAGATGAGCTTGGCGAACTCGCGGCCGGCGATGGATTGCGGCTGGTCCTGACGCCGGCGAATGCCCTCGATCGCCTGGAGCTTGGCCAGTTCGACCCGCTTCGGATCGAAGGCCGGCGTCATGAGGATGTCGGCAAAGATCCTCAGCCCTCGCCCGAGGTCCTTCTTGAGCACATCCAGCATGGCGGACCCCGATTCGGTTCCGATCCCGACCGAGATCCCTGCGGCCAACTGCTCCAGTTCCTGGTCCACCTGCTCGGCGCTCATGCGCGCAGTCCCGCCAGTCCGCATCGTCGCGCCGGCGATGCCGGCCTGGCCGACCTTGTCGGCAGGGTCCAGCCAGGCGCCGGTCTTCATCGTGGCCGTGATCGTCACCAGGGGCAGCTCATGGTCTTCGAGCAAATACACGACCAGGCCGTTGTCCAGCACCACCCGCTCCGGCTCGGGCGGATTGAACGGCACCGGCTCGAAGGCCATCTGCCTCGGATCGCCCAAGTCCGGTTGCGCGAGAACTTGGAATGGAGCCAGCCAGGAGACCAGCGCCGCCAGGACAAAGAGTCGGACAGAAGATCTCATTGGGGAACCTGCTTGGCGGCGGCGGTGCCGGCCTTCGGCGGCTTCACCAAGGTCGCCACCGTGCGGTTGGACTTCACCAGGTACTGAGCCGCCACTCGCTGGATGTCGGCCGGCGTCACGGCGGCGATCCGATCGCGCGCCTGCAAGAGATAGCGCCAATCCTTGGCCAGGACTTGGAAAAACGCCAGTTGCGAGGCCAGGCCGCTGTTGCTGCGCAGGGACCGGATCAGGGAAGCGTCCAGGTTGTTCAAGACCTTCTCCAATTCCTGCTGCGTGACCGGCTCGGTCTTCAACCGGGCCACCTCTTCTTCGATCGCCGCTTCGACCTCGCGCGTCTGATGCGGGGCCAAGGGCGTGGCGCTGATCACGAACAAGTTCGGATCGCGGATGCCGGGGAAGCCGGAATCGGTCCCGATGGAAGCCGCCACCCGCTGTTCCCTCACGAGCTTGTGGTGCAGCCGCGAGGTCACGCCTTCGGAGAGCACCGAGTCCAACACGTCGAAGGCGAAGTCATCCGGATGTCCCAGCGCCGGTTTGTGGTAGCCGATCAAGAGCATCGGTTCCGCGTCGAACTCGACCTCGATCCGCCGCTCGCCCCGCTGGGGCGGCTCCACGGTGACCACCGGAGGCGGCGGGGGCGCGGATGGAATCTTGCCGAACGTTCGTTCGATCAGGGCCAGGACCTCGGACGGCCGGATGTCGCCCACGATCGCCACCACGGCATTGGCCGGCCCGTAGTAGGCGCGGAAGAAGGCCTCGGTGGCCGAGGGGGTCAGCGCCTGGATGTCCGAAGCCCAGCCGATGGTCGGAAACCCGTAGGGATGCGCCTGGAAGGCAGCCGCGGCGAAGGCTTCGTAGAGCAGACCGGAGGGACTGTCCTCGGTCCTGAGCCGGCGCTCTTCCATGACGACGGCCCGCTCCTTGTAGAATTCGCGCAACACCGGCTGCGCCATGCGATCGGCTTCGATGGCGGCCCAGAGCGGCAGCCGGTTGGCGGGCAGGCTCACGGTATAGCGCGTGACGTCTTTCCCTGTGGAGGCGTTCAGGCCGATGGCCCCGTGGCGTTGATAGAAGAGCGCCATCTCGTTGCCCACCACCAGGGCATCGGCTCGTTCCTGGACTTCGTGAAATGTCCGCTTCAGTTGTTGCAAGGCCGGCGCATCTTCCGGCCCCGTCCGGCGCAGTTGCTCGATCTCCCCGTTGAGGCGGGTAAGCTCCTCCAGCAGCGGTCGCTCTTGATCGTAATTCTTGGTCCCCAGCCGCCTGGTCCCCTTGAAGGCCATGTGCTCGTAGAGATGGGCAAGGCCCGTGGCGCCGGTATGTTCGTTCGCGCCGCCGACCCCGAACACCATGTTGATGGAGACGACCGGGCTTTGGTGCCGCTCAAGCAGCAGGACCCTCAGCCCGTTGGCCAGCTTATGCTCGATCACCCGTTCCGCCAGGCTGGTCGCGTCGCGCCCCTTCGCATCCGTTTGGCGTGAGGGCGGCTCGCCGCTCGCCGCCGGCAGGGCAGGTAGGGCGAGCAGCAGGGATGAGGGAAGAATCAGCAGCAGAAGGAGCCGTCTGAGGCTCATAGAAACAACCCGATGAGGTCTTCCGGCTGTTCGATAAACCAATCCGGGCGGCAGGCTTCCATCTTCTCGCGGTTGCCCATGCCGTAGCCCACGGCGCAGACTTTGATCCCGGCGTTACGGGCCCCGTTGATGTCGTTCGTGCTGTCGCCGATCAGGACCGCCCGCTCTTTCTCCACTCCAAAAGTCTCGACCACGTTGAGGAGCATGCCGGGCTCCGGCTTCAAGCCGAACCCGTTGTCGCCGCCGACCACATAGGCGAAGTGGTGCGCGCCCAGCCCCTCAAGAATCCTGGTCGTGTACTCCAGCGACTTGTTCGTGGCCACGGCCTTGCGCTTGTGGGCGAAGTGGGCCAGGACCCGGTCGATGCCGGGATAGAAGGCCGTGCGGTCCAGGCAGTGGGCGAGGTAGTGGCCGCGAAAGACCCGCAAAGCCTCCTCGTAGCGCGACTGATTTTCCTCTCCGACCGACAACCGGAGGAGGCGCTTGACCCCATCGCCCACGAAGCCGAAAATTTCCTCCTGGGGACGCAGCGGAATGCCCAAGTCGGCCAGCGTGAGGTTGACCGCCGTCGCGATGTCCCACTTGGACTCGATGAGCGTGCCGTCCAGATCGAAGATGATCAGGTCAACCGGCGTGGGAGCTGTCTTCGCGGATATCCGACCAGCCATTACGGCTCCTTCTTGATCTCTGTTGGCTTGACTTCTGTTTGACGCAACTTGTTCAGGAGGGTGGTCAGCTTGGCCTTGCGGCCGGTATCGGACTCCTGCAATAGCGCCAGTCGCACGAACTTGACCATTCGCGCCCGGCCGATATGGGGAGCCAGACGCGGCTCGATGATGCGCCACCGGCCCTCGACCACCTTCACCAGAATCCGGAATTCCTCTACCTTGGCCTCGGGCACGAAGGCGGCCGTTTCCCAATACATCACCCCCGACACCCGAAACTTCACGGGGATGATGACCTCCATCTGGCCGAGAACCTCCCAGGTCGCGGTATCCTCCACCACTTCATAGCCCTCGATCACGACGGCATGTTCCCACGCCGGTTCTTCTTCCCAATCGACATAGGGCTTGAGCGCCTCCCAGGATCCGGCTTCCAGGCGGGCGCCCTTCATGTCCAGCGAGAAGTAGGCCTTCACGACCGCCGCCGGGTCCTTTCTCACGTCCCCGGTCACGGCAAGGCTTTCCCCGGCCATGGCCCCGGTTAGCGCGAACAGGGAAAGGGCGATCCACAACAAAATTTTGATCGACGGTCTTCTCACAAGGCTTTCATTCTGTCACGGCATGCAATTTCATCGTGTTGGTGCCGCCGGGCTGATCCACCAACGTGCCGGACAAGATCACGAGCCGATCCCCCGCCCCGGCCAGCCCCTCGGCTTTCACGCGACGATCGACCTCCAGCATGCGCTCGTCCGTCCGGGCGATACGCGGCATCCGATGGGGCATCACCCCCCAATACAACGCCATGCGCCGCTGGACCGTGTCAAAGGGGGTGAACGCGATGATCGGCGCAACGGGGCGCTGCTTCGACATCAGCCGCCCGGTCGCCCCCGACTCGCTGAAAATCACGATGGCGCGGGCCTCGGTCGCGGCGGCCGCGGAACAGGCGGCTGCGCACAGGGCCTCCGGAAACGACACCCTCTCGGCCGCCGCTTCGGCGCGCCGCAGGACCGGAGACGGCTTCGGCGTATCCACGCCGGCCTCGGCCGCGCGGACGATGCGGTCCATGACGCGCACCGCCTCGACCGGGAACCGGCCGCTCGCCGTTTCCGCGGAGAGCATCACCGCGTCCGTGCCGTCGAAGACCGCATTGGCCACGTCGGAGGCTTCCGCCCTGGTCGGCGTGGCTTGGTGCGTCATGGATTCCAGCATCTGCGTCGCCGTGATCACAAGCCGGCGGCGGCGGTTCGCTTCGAGGATGATCCGTTTCTGCAACAAGGGCACCGCCTCCGGCTCCATTTCGACGCCCAGATCGCCGCGCGCGATCATGACCCCGTCCGCTTCGTCGAGGAGCGCCTCCAGATGTTCGATCGCTTCGGGCCGCTCGATCTTGGCGATCACCGGCACGTCTCCCCCATACTCGGCGATCAACTGCCTGGCCGCCGTCACATCTTGCGGGCCCCGGACAAACGACAAGGCCACATAGTCCACACCTTGTCCCACGCCGAACCGGAGGTCCGCCCGATCCTTGTCGGTCAACGTGGACGCGCTGACGGAGGTGCCGGGCAAGTTGAGCCCCTTGTGGGACTTGACCGTGCCTCCGACGAGAACCTGACAGGTCACGGCCTCATCGGACACGGCCGTGGCCGCCAACTCGATCAAGCCGTCGTCGATCAGAATGCGGGCGCCGGGCCTGACATCCCGACCCAGGTTCTCATAGGTGACGGGGATGTCCTCGGCTGAAGGCTTGGCTTGGGATCGGCCCGTCAGCAGCCGCACCGTCCGGCCAGGCACAAGCGCGATCCCGCCGTCGGCCAGCGCCCCGACGCGAATCCGTGGACCCTGCAGATCCTGGAGGATCGCGACGACGGCCTGTCGGCGGGCCGCCGCCTCACGGATCGCCTTGACGGCGCGGCCGTGAGATTCATGGGTGCCATGGGAGAAATTCAGCCGGGCCACGTCCATGCCGCTCTCGATCAACCGGTCGAGCATGGCCGGTTGATCGCTGGCCGGGCCGATCGTGCAGACAATTTTGGCTTTACGCATAGTCTGAGCTTTCAGTGGTCCGCTTTCAGCCATGGGAAAAAGAGAATGGGGGCGAAGCGTCAATCGCTGGAAGCCGATGGCTATACGCTTCCTGTGGCATTCTAACAAACACCCCCCTGAGCCGCAATGAACGGCGTTGACCTAACAACGGACCGCATGATAGGTTCCCGGCACTTTTAAGAGGGCTTGCGGCATGAAGACGACCATCTCCAAGCAACTGTTTGCCAAAGCGCAGCGCTACATCCCCGGCGGGGTCAACAGTCCGGTCCGCGCCTTCCGCTCCGTGGGCGGCCAGCCATTGTTCATCAAACGCGCCAAGGGCTCCCGCCTCTACGATGTGGACGGAAACAGTTTCATCGATTACGTCCTGTCCTGGGGGCCGATGATTCTGGGCCATGCCCCGGCCACGGTCATCAAGGCCATCGCCCGCGCCGCCGCCAACGGCACCAGCTACGGCGCGCCGACCGAACTGGAAGTCCGCCTCGCCCAGATGATCGCCGAGGCCCTGCCTTCCATGCAGCAGGTCCGGCTGGTCAGCTCCGGGACGGAGGCGGTCATGAGCGCCGTCCGTCTGGCCCGTGGCTACACCAAGCGCGACGGCATTCTCAAGTTCGAGGGCTGTTACCACGGGCACAGCGATTACCTGCTGGCCAAGGCCGGCTCCGGCCTGGCCACGCTCGGCATCCCCGACTGTCCCGGCGTCCCCGCCGACTTCACGAAGCACACGCTGACCGCCCCCTACAACGACATCAAGACCGTCCAACGCCTGATCCAGATGCACCATCGGAACCTGGCCTGCGTCATCGTGGAGCCGGTGGCAGGCAACATGGGCGTCGTGCCCCCGGGGAGCGACTTTCTTCACGCCCTGCGCGAGCTGACGCAGGCGCACGGCATCCTCCTGATCTTCGATGAAGTGATCACGGGCTTTCGCGTGGGCTACGGCGGCGCTCAAGGGCTCTACGGCGTGGCGCCGGATTTGACCTGCCTGGGGAAAATCATCGGAGGCGGATTGCCGGTCGGGGCCTACGGCGGCAGGAAAGAACTCATGCAGATGATCGCCCCGGCCGGGCCGGTCTATCAGGCCGGCACGCTCTCGGGCAATCCGCTGGCCGTCACGGCCGGCATCGAAACCCTCAAGCGATTGAAGACGCCGGGCTTCTACAAAAAGCTCGACAAGCTGTCGGCGCGGCTGGCTGATGGGCTGGGCGAGGCGGCGAAGAGAGCCGGGGTGCCGTTGACGCAGACCCGCGTGGGCTCGATGCTGGGGGCCTTCTTTACGCGGGGACCGGTGGTGGACTACGCCTCGGCGAAACAGTCCGACACGCAGCGCTATGCGAAGTTTTTCCATGCGATGCTGGACCGGGGCGTCTACTTCGCTCCGTCCCAGTTCGAAGCCGCCTTCCTCTCAGCCGCCCACACACCGGCCGATGTCGAGAAGACCCTCCTCGCGGCGAGAGCCGCCTTCAAGAGCGTATAGCTGATGGCTGATGGCTCATAGTAAGAACCGTTGGCGGCGGTTGGCTCCTCGCTCTCGCCATCCGCCATCAGCTCTCCGCTCCCTCCTTGCCATCGGCCATTTGCCATAAGCCATAGGCTCTTTGCGGCTGAATCGAGGAAGATACGACTGAATCCGTTTCGATTCAGCCGCGAAGACTATTCGTCTTCGTCCTCTGCCTCAAGCGCGGCCTGCCGCTTCTGCTCTTCCATAGCGTTGTGGATCAGCATCCGGATGAACATCGAGATCAAGGACCCCTTCTCCAGGGTTCCCCCAGGCGGGACCGCGATCCGGCCTTCCTTCACCATTTGATCCAGCCAGGCTTTCTGATCCGGCGCGATCAAGAGCGGTATCTCCACCAACCCTACCTTGCCAAACATATCCATGATTTAAGTCTCCTCAGTACTCGTGAAGGGTGACGGGTGACCAGTGACATGTTGGAAGAACGCCGGGACGATACCCATCACGCGTTACGCATCACTGATCACATGAGGGGCTATTCCACCACGCGCTTTTCCGCTTTGTCAACAAAGCCGGTGCCGTGGCACGATCTATGCCTCAAAACTTGCGCCAATCGCCGCTTGACATTGTTATGAAGCAGGAGCAGATTATTTGCCACGGGGTCTATCCCGAATGCGAGAGGAGGTGAGCCAGTCTACATGACGCCACCGGATAAGCGGGGCCCGCTCCTGTGAGCACACCCGAGGGTTCGGTGTCGACGAGGCGAGACCACAACCGAAGAGGCGCATCTTCTGCTCGGTGCCAGTAGGCACGACCGATTGAGGCTTCGGCCCATCATCAGGAAGGTGCGGGATCGCAGGCGTAGGCCGTGCGGTCGGTCTGGACTCATCTACCCTCGTTGACCGGCAACCGCTCAACACAGGAGCGGGCTCTTTTTTATCTCCCCTGTTCGCCTGTAATCTTTCCAGATTTTTCCCCAAGCCTCCGAACCATCCGGATCTACGCCGACCATGCCAGACCCGCGCACGAGTTTTGCACTTCCTTGTTGTGACCACCGTAACCACGAGGAGGTGCCCCATGGCAACGACGCGTTCTATTTTCCGATACACAACCGCGATCCTCTGTATCTCCGTCGCAATGGTCTTGGCCCTGCCATCAAATGTGTGGGCAAATGCGCAGGCAAACGCCCAGACCTCGACCAAAAGCAAAACCGGCCGCAAGGCTGCTCCCAAGCCCCACACCACGCAACCCTGTCCCTGTCCGCCCAAGCTTGCGTCGGCTTACGCGCAAGCTCATAGACAGCTTGGGTTCGGCAAGCCGGCCAACGCCCCGCGTCCCGGCACAACCCGCGCGATGCTCCAACGAATGCTCCCCAAAAGCGACGCGGCCTCGTCGAAGCAGCTCCGCCGGGACACAGCAGCGGCTCGGCGACTGATGTTCGGCCGCCTTCCCTCCGCCGCGCAAAACCGCCGGCCCCTGATCCTCAACGGCTGGGACATCCGCCTGATCGACGGCGACACCTTCGCCTATGGCTCCGAGCGCATCAGGATCAGGGGCATCGACACGCCGGAGAAGTCCGAATCCGGAGGCTTCGACGCAACGCAACGGCTGGACCTTTTGCTCCGTGAAGGTCAAATTGTCGTGATGCCGGAAGCGGTGGACAAGTACGGCCGCATGGTCGCCGATGTCTACGTCAACGGCAGCAACGTGGCGGAGGTGCTGAGGAAGGAGGGCTATGCGAAGCCGGGGAGCAGATAAGAGCGAAGAGCAGATGGCATATAGCGTATGGCTGATAGCAAGAAAGAGCCGATGGCTCTTCTTGCCATAAGCTATCTGCCATATGCTCCGTAAATGGGCTTGACAAGACTCTCAAATAGGCATGTAATTCTACTCGTACAGATTGCGCGACTTTCTACGAGTAATACTAAATGACTCATCCTATTTATCGCGTAACCACATACAAAATCATCGGGTGCGGCTCGGTTTGAATCAGTAACTCTGGTGCGATTTGCATCAATACTTATGGAATCTGATTTCAACCTCGCAAATTTCCAAGCCATCGTAATCTGGGCGATCGGCTTCGGAATCCTTATCGCACTCTTCTTCCTATTCGCTTTTCAAGACGGTAGACGATTCCTCATTAAACTTGGTGATTATCAAACATCTGGCACCGGTTTTGTGAGGGCATCGAGGAGGAGCTGAAAGAGATCCTCGTGCCGATGATTGTACCGGAACTGCATCTCGTACAAGTAGAGGGGAAACTTCTCAGGGGAGACCCCATGGTGCTTGAGCAGCTTCCCCTTGGC
>VGXD01000073.1 GCA_016873525.1 Nitrospira sp.
TACGAAGTTCAGTACACGCATCTGCGCCACGCCGCGCGCTGGCTGGGTTTTCAGGAACAGTACCTCACCCTGCCGCAGTTTTTTGCGCTTCGCCCGGACACCCGCCTCCTCTGCACCGGCGCGGCCTATACCATCCAACGCTTTTGCGCGGCCCAGGGCAAACCCTTTTCCATCAGAGCCTATACGGAAGCGGAACTGCGCGAGACCTTGGGCCCGATGCTGCCCAAGCTGCTGGGCTGTCACTACCACGAAGTCATCGACCCGGCCTGGTTCGGGCTCTGGGACTTCAAGGTCTTGCTCCTGCAAAAACCCGGCGCAGCCCCTCGGCCGACCTTTCAGGAAACAAAGGGCTTTCGATGGTATTCACAACGATGACGGGGACGGACTCTCAGCTTCTTGGCAGGCGGACGGCCAGATCGAGGAGAACTCCCTCGCGCAACCCCAGGTCGCTCACCAGACAGACCGCCACGCCCAGAGTCTCCATGATCCCCCTCAACAGAAGCGTGCCGGCGACGATCACATCCTCACGGCCCAGTTCCAACCCCAGCAAGTCCGTGCGCTGAGCCTTCGTACGGGCCAGGATCTCTCGCTCCAACCGACAGATCGTGCTCAATGCCAAGCGGTAATTGTGGATGCGCGACCCCACATAGGCCGGCAGTTGTTGCGCCATGGCGGCCAGGGTGGTGATCGTGCCGGCGGTTCCAACGAAGGTGGCGCCGCGCAGATCGCCCAGCGAGGCTGCGACGGCCTCGACGCTTGACCTGACCAGGGCCCTGGCCTCAGCAAGTTCATCGCCGGTCGGCGGGTCATGCGCCAGGCATCGTTCCGTCAACCGGACGACCCCCATCTCGATGGACCGGACGACCGGAGCCTGACCCGGCCGATCCAGGATGAACTCCGTGCTGCCCCCGCCGATGTCCAGGCCGAGGACCGCGCCAAGACCGGGAGGCAGCCCAGACCTGATGCCCAACATGGTCCGGCGGGCTTCTTCTTCGCCGCTGATCACGTCCACCTCGAATCCGGACTCCCGCTTGACCGCTGCGAGAAATTCTTCACGGTTCTCGGCATGACGGACCGCGCTGGTCCCGACTGCAATGGCTCCGTCCACCCCATAGCGGTCGATAACCGCCCGCCATTCTTTTAGCGCGGCGGTGACGCGTTCCATGGCAGGGCCGCAGAGCCTCCGGCTCCGATCGAAGCCCTCCCCCAGACGCAACAGTCGGCGGTCCGAATAGACCTCCTCCAAGCGGCCCTCGCCGGTGACCCTGGCGATCAACAGCCGACAGGTCAAGGTCCCGATGTCCACTCCAGCCAAGAGCATCATGCCCCGCAAGCCCGCGACCGGTCCGCGATCATGTCCCGGTCCTGACTTCTTCCATCTCCGCCAAGAGTCTCACCCGATCGCTTTTGAGTTTCTGCACTTCTTCCGTCCTACGGAGGATTTCGAAGTCGGACACGATCTGTTCAGCCTGCTCCCCGCGTTCATGCAGTTCGACCGCCCGCTCGCCGATATCGCGATAGAGTTCCTTGAGGCGATCGTCCAGCTTGCGCAAATCCAGCCGGAGACCCAGGAGTTCCGTTTCTTCCAACGCGCGACCGGCGACCCGCGCCGTGCCATACCGAAGGCTGGCCCATCCGGCCTTCACGTCATGTTTGATTCGTTGCAATACCCCCATAGCTCCTCCCTACTGCCTACTGCATGGCATGGCCCGTCAACTGATCGATCCCAAATCCAACGTCGCCTTCCATCGGCGTAACATCACGGCCTTCAACCTCTGATGGCTGGGATGGGCCAGGTGGGGGTCGGACGCGAGGAGGGCAAAGGCCTCCCGTCGAGCCTCCTCCAGCAAGGCCGCATCACGGATGAGATTGGCGGCTCGAAACTCCGGCACGCCCCACTGCCTCACCCCGAAGAACTCCCCTGGCCCGCGGATGCGCAAGTCTTCCTCCGCAATCACAAACCCATCCGTGCTCTTCACCAGCGCCTCCAGCCGGCGCAGGGACGTCGGCGACCCGACGGAACCGGCTCGGCTGGCCGAGTATTCCCCCTCCCGTCCCGTCCTGCGCCCCGAGGCCAAGAGCAGGCAGAAAGACTGTTGCCCGCCGCGTCCCACGCGGCCCCGCAACTGATGCAGCTGCGCCAGGCCGAACCGTTCGGCATGTTCCACCAACATCACCGTGGCATTCGGCACGTCCACGCCGACTTCGATCACCGTCGTCGCAACCAGGAGGTGAATCTCCCCGGCCTTGAAGGCGGCCATCGTGCGTTCTTTCTCCTCCGCCTTGAGACGGCCGTGGAGCAGGCCGACGCGGAACGCGCGAAACTCCGTCGCCTGCAACCTCTCGGCTCCCTGGATCGCAGCCTGCAGGTCCACCTTCTCCGATTCCTCGATCAAGGGATAGACGAGGTAGGCCTGCCGCCCGGCCTGCAGCTCATCGTGCACGACACGATACGCCTTGCGTCGCTGAGACTCGCTGAACAGCCAGGTCCGCACCGGCTTGCGTCCCGGCGGCAACGCATCGATGACCGACATGTCCAGATCGCCATAGACCGTCATGGCCAGGGTGCGCGGAATCGGCGTGGCGGTCAGCACCAGCACATCCGGACGATAGCCCTTTTCGAGCAGGGTCTTCCGCTGAAGGACGCCGAACTTGTGCTGCTCATCGATGACCGCCAAGCCAAGCCGCGCAAACTGCACGCCCTTTTGGATTAAGGCATGCGTGCCGATCACCACCTGCGCCTCGCCGCTCTCGATCTTCTTCACCACCGCCGCGCGCGCCTTCCCCGTCCCGCTCTTCAGCAACACCGTTTCAACCCCCAGCGCCTGGAGAAGCCGGCGCAAGTTGAAATAATGTTGCTCGGCCAGGATTTCCGTCGGGACCATGAGCGCCGCCTGGTAGCCGGACCCGCAAGCGATCAAGATGGCGCAGAGGGCCACAATGGTTTTGCCGCAGCCCACATCGCCCTGAATCAGCCGATTCATCGGGCGGAGGGACGCCATGTCGTGTTGGATCTCGGACAACACGCGGTCCTGCGCCGCCGTCAACTGGAACGGCAACAAGGCCCGCAAGGCTTCGACCAACTCTCCGCCGCCCGCGAACCGGATCCCTTTCACCTCTTCTTTGACCGACCGCTGGCGAAGCGCCAGCGCCAGCTCCAACACGAAAAACTCCTCGAAGGCCAGCCGCCGATGCGCCGGGGTCACCCCTCGCTCCAAGGCGGGCAGATCGGCCGGCAGGGACGGGAAGTGGGCCTCCGCAAGGGACGTCGCAATCGGCGACAACCGAAGGCGCGCGCGCAGCGGAGCCGGCAGCACCTCCTCCGCGCAGGCCGCATATTGATCCAGCAAACCCTTGAGGACGGCGCGAATCAATCGGGAGGTCAAGCCCTTGGTCTCGTGATAGATGGGCACGATGCGCCCGACGTGCAACGGCGTCTCCTGGGCCTCGCCCAGCACCTCGTACTGAGGAGAGTCCATCTTCAACTCGGTCCAACCCTGGCGGCCGGCCGATACGACGCCGCTCAACATCACGCGCACCCCGGTCTTGAGCGTCTGCTCAAGATAAGGCTGGTTAAAGAACACGCCGCGCAACACTCCGGTCGTATCGTCAATCGTGACATCCAGGATGGTCAGCCCGCGCCGGGCGGTTCGTTTCAGTTCGCAGTGCTGCACCACCCCGCAAACCGTCGCCGGCCTGCCTACGGAAAGGCGGTCGATCGGCGTCAGCGCCGACCGGTCTTCATAGCGCCAGGGAAGAAACCACAGAGCCTCCTCGACCGTTTTGACGCCCAACCGCTCGATCAAGGCCGCCCGTTTGGGGCCCACTCCCTTGGCAAAACGAATCGGGACCGTCCAAAGGGGCTGGGCCAGCGGGACGGGAGAAGAGCGCAAGACTCGAGTGGGGCCGGAGGCCTCTTCGCCCCCTTGGGCTTCGCCTGTCGGATGCGTCTCGCTCAACCGATCCAGAATAGCCCGCGCGCCGGCAAGCCGCCGCTTGCGTTCCGCCTGATCGGCGACCGCCTCATAGTCGGCAAAGAGCTGTCGAAGGGTCAGCAAGTCGGTTTCGACCGCCGGAGGGTAGACCCTGTCGGCCAGGGCTTCCACAACCTGACGGGACACGAAGGGGCCGAGGTCTTTTACCGTGGCAAGATGGGCGTAGGCATCACGGCAGGCAAATTCGATGGGGCGGGCCAAGCGTTGTACAATGTCCTGCAGTCGCTCCATGAAGTCCGTGGAAGCATCACACCAGGGGACCGGAGAGGCTTGTCAGAGAGGCCGGGGGTATGGTAGCATACGTCCCGTTTGCAGACAACGACGACCAGTCTTGAAAAAGGAGTTTCCACCGTGGCTTTCACGTGCGACCTGTGCAACAAACGGCATCAGTCTGGAAATAACGTCAGCCATGCCAACAACAAAACGCGGCGGATTTTCAGCCCGAATCTCCAGACCGTCCGAGCCCTGGTCAACGGCACCCACGTACGGATCAAGGTCTGCACCCGCTGCCTCCGCTCCGGCCTGGTGAAGAAAGCGGTCTAACCGCAACGCCCTTCCCGCTTCTCCGTGGATGCCGACCTTGCGCCGCCTGACCTGCAACCGGTCGGCGGGCAATCCTACGGCATTCGCTGCAACGTCACCTGGTTGCCCTGATACTCCCAGACAAGCTGCTCCCCGGACAAGTCCACGATGTCATAGACCCGAACGGACTGCGTGCCGGGCATCACAACCGGTCCCAGGGCGATTCCGACGGGCATGCCAAGCTCGACCTTGACCCGATGCGGGTCCACGAAGCTGAAGCGTCCATTGTAGTGACCGGACACCACCGTCCCATCCTTGAAAAATTCCCACGCGATACCGGACGAATCCTGCCACCGCCCGACGATCATCTTCTGCGGCTCTTGAACGCCTCCGCCTGGTGCTGCCCCAGGTCCAGAAGGGTGCCGCGGCGTCATGTGCATGTCTGACGCCTGGATCGTATCGATATTCAGGGCCGGAACGACGACCCTGCCCTTCTCCGTCTCCACCTGGACTTCTCCGCTCACAATCGTCACGGCACCGACCATCGTAAGGCCGTCATCCGTTTTGAGCAGGCCTTTGGAGAGGGCATGGATGAGCTGCGCCTCGATTTCGCGCGTTTTGATTGTCGTCTTGACCGTCACCGATCCCCCCACGATCGTCCCTTCGATGCGCGCTCCATCTTTGGTAATCACGGTCCGAGAGGGCCCGTCGGCAAAGGCCGGAGCGGAGAGGCCGAGGAGAAGACAGAACACCCCCATGCCCCAACGCGAACGACCGCGGGCTTCTCCACGAGCACGCATCCAGCACGCTTCGAGCAACCGCCGAAGTTCTCGTTCCTGCTCCGGCGCCACCTGCTGAAACTCAAACCCGTGCCAAGCGCCAAGGTTCCACCTCACGATGGCCGTCTCGATTTCAAGCGGAGGAGCCCCCTCGGCATGTTGGATGCTCAGCCGAAGCGGGGCACCGATTGCAAGACACGCGTCGCTCTGAAGGTAGCCTCCTTGGGCCCCCAGATTGACGATCGTCCCCTCCCCCTTGATACGATCTCCTGTAAACAAAGCCTGGTAGTTGACCGGGAAGCGATCCGATTCGCGGCGCTCCCGGGTGGAGAACACGTGCCACTGGCCAGGCTGCAGAAGAAGGAACCGGTGCATG
Organism: Nitrospira sp.; assembly: GCA_016873525.1. Classification (GTDB taxonomy): domain Bacteria; phylum Nitrospirota; class Nitrospiria; order Nitrospirales; family Nitrospiraceae; genus SCVQ01. Next base: position 5,673 of record VGXD01000073.1, read on the forward strand.
CAAATCTGGCAACGAAAGGGCGCCACGCAGACAAGAGCCAGGCATTGCTCCGTGACCCCGCAATGCCCGACCCGATGGATGAAATCCTTGCCGCATTGCGGGCAGGTGGCACTCAATCGAAACATCGCGTGGCCCTCAGAGCTACCTAGGGTCGAGAATACCCCAACACCTTGCAAAATGCGACAAGAAGACCATAACCACACACGCCTTCAAGAGCCGGCTGTCTCGAAGCATCGCCTAAAAAGAAAGGGACCTGGAAACGCTTGAGGCTTCCAGGTCCCTTCGGAAAGTTTGGAGCGGGAGACGGGATTTGAACCCGCGACAACTAGCTTGGGAAGCTAGGACTCTACCACTGAGCTACTCCCGCCCTTCGAATCGGCTCGATGAGGACAGACGAATCCTACGCTGCCCTTCCCCACCAAGTCAAGGGTGACTGCACGCTGACAATCAGGACGCTTTGTATTCGACGATGGCAAATTTTCGGCGGCCGATGCGAAGCCGGTATTGCCGACCGGCGGTCAAGGGGATGGTGGCGTTTGGATCAGTCAGCTTCTCTTCATCCACTTCCACGCCGCCCTGGACAATCAAGCGCCTGGCTTCGCTCTTGCTCGGCACCAGCTTGGTCCTGGACACCAACTCCACCAAGCCAATGGACGGAACGGCCTGACCGGACAGATCGACGGCCGTCAAGAGCACCCGCGCATCCGGCTCATCCGGGAATTCCTTCTCGCTGAACCGCTGCACAAACTCGTTTTTGGCGCGGGCTGCTGCCTCGGCTCCGTGATAGCGGTCCACGACCAGCTCGGCCAGCTTCTGCTTGGCCTGCATCGGATGGGCAGCCTTGACCTCGGCCATGTCCTGGCTGGTCAGCAGCTCATAGTACCGGAGCATGAGCTGGTCGCTGATGGACATGAGCTTGCCGAACATGTCCTGCGGCTGATCCTCCAGCGCGATGTAGTTGCCGAGACTCTTGCTCATCTTTCTGACCCCGTCGGTGCCCTCCAGGAGCGGCATCGTGATCACGGCCTGCGGCTCCTGCCCATAGGCCCGCTGGAGATCGCGGCCGACGAGGAGGTTGAATTTCTGATCCGTCCCGCCCAGCTCCACGTCGGCCTTCAACGCCACCGAGTCATAGCCCTGGATGAGGGGATAGAGAAACTCATGGATGCTGATCGGTTTCTGCTCGTGATAGCGCTTATGGAAGTCCTCCCGCTCCAACATCCGTGCCACGTTGTAGTGGGCGCTGAGCTGGATCAACTCCTCCGCCTTCATGGCGCTCATCCACTGGCTGTTAAAGACCACCGTGGTTTTCTGCGGGTCCAAAATCTTGAAGATCTGCCGCTCGTAGGTCGTGGCGTTCTCCTGCACTTTTTCTTTGGTCAGCGCGACGCGGGTCTCGGATACGCCGGTGGGATCGCCGATCATGCCGGTGAAGTCGCCGATCAGGAAGATCACCTGGTGGCCGAGTTCCTGAAAGTGCTTCAATTTGTGGATGAGGACCGTGTGCCCAAGGTGCAAATCCGGCGCGGTGGGATCAAACCCGGCCTTCACGCGCAGGGGGCGCTTTTCCTTGAGGGAACGAGCCAGCTTGGATTCCAGCTCGCTTCGCTGGATGACTTCCACCACCCCCCGGAGGATCAACTCGACCTGGCGTTCCAGTTCCGTCACAGTCATTTACCTTTCCCGTGAAGCAGCCGCGCCTTGAGAGGACTCCTTGCGAGGCGTCGAAGCGCCAACGCTCAACAGAGGCCGGAGTTGCGTCATCCGTTTCGGTCCGATCCCCTTGACGGCCTGCAGCTCCTCGACCGTCCGAAAGGGGCCATGCGCGCCACGCCATTCGACAACACGCTGGGCCAGCACTGCCCCGATTCCCGGCAACATCTGCAGCTCCTGAGCCGTGGCACGATTGAGGTCCAGCTTGCGAGGCCCGGCGATTCGGCCGGCCTCCCTCCCCTTTTCGGACAGCCGCCCCGAAGAGGACTTCTCTGCATCTGCGGCCAGGCTCTTGGGGACCGCTGTGGGAACCCCGTCTGCCGTTGGCTCAACGAAGGCCTGCCGATCCTCATCGGGTCCGGCGCCGTTGTCCACCGGCCAGCCGATCCAGACGATCAGCGCGACCGCACCAGCCAGCAACGCCAGCTTGACCAGCAATGACTTCAGCATGTCACGCCATCAGCCTTCAGCTTTGCCGTGTCACGCTACGAGCTGATGGCTGCTCGCTTGCGCTTACGCTCTTTTCCGTGCCAGATGGATCGCCATCCCGTCCACATCTTCGGCGGCTTCCATGAGACCTTCGGACAGAGTCGGATGGGCATGGATCATCTCGGCGAGGGTTGCAGCCGTCGCGCCGAGTTGCATGGCCAGAGCCGCTTCATGAACCAGATCCGCCGCATGGGCGCCCACGATATGGACGCCCACGATCGTTCCCGTACCGGCATCGGCAACGATTTTGAACAGGCCGGTCGTCTCACCAACCCCCTGCGCTTTGCCCAACCCTGCGTAGCGGAACCGGCCGATCTTCACATCCGTCTCGGGCTTCCCGCCCAGCTCGGCACTGCGCTCCCGCGCTTGCTGCTCCGTCAGACCGACCCGGCCGATCTCCGGAAGAGTAAAGATGCCGGCGGGAATGACGTCGTAGGAGATCTCCCGTGGGCGCCCCATGATATTCTCCGCCGCCACTTTTCCCTGCGCGGAAGCGACATGGGCCAGCATGACCTTGCCGACCAGGTCGCCGATGGCATAGATGCCGGGCACGGTGGTCTCCATACGGTCGTTGACGAGGACCTCGCCGCGCTTGCCGACTTGCACCCCAATTTTTTCAAGACCGATACCCTGGCTGTTGAATCCCCGGCCGACCGACACCAACAGCTTTTCACCGGTCACCCTCGTGCCGTCTTTCAGGACGGCCGTGACCGTCCCCTCGCCCCGCTCGACCTGTTCCACGGTGGTGCCCGTCAGCACCGTCACGCCCCGT
>VGXD01000074.1 GCA_016873525.1 Nitrospira sp.
CAGGACCCGAAGAGCCGACGACCCGCTCCGAATCAGGGTTTCAAAGGCTTGAACGCGCATGGCACCACTCTAATTCTGGTGCCAGATGCTTTACAATCACCTTATGAATTCATCGCCAAGGACAATCGGCAAGCCGCTGGACGCACGGTCGAGGCCATTTACGAGAAAGCCCAGTACCTGCGGCAATTTCCCGAAAGCGGGTACCGCTATCGCTTCCGCTAGGACCGCCGGATTCGCATTCTTCTCTACGGTCACTACCGAATCGCCTACCTGATCAAGCCGGACGGAAATATCGACATTTTAGGAGTCTTTCACGGCGCCTTGGAGATCGATCGTTACTTGGTTTGAAACACATCGCGGGCAATCTCCTCCGACACTCTCTCACAACCCCGCCTGCACGTCTTTCCACTCGAAGTCAAAAGGCACCGGCTCTTGCTTGGGCAAGGTGGCGGCCTCGGCCTTGAGCCGCTCGACTCGCGCCGCGCTCATCGGGTGGGTGGAGAGCAGTTCCACCTGCAACTTATCCGCGTCCGTCAGGCGCTCGAAGAAATGGATCAGGCCGTCGGAGGAAATCTTGGCCCGATGGAGCAACCGCAGCCCGCTGAGGTCCGCCTCCATTTCCTGCTCCCGCCCGAACTTGAGCGTGACCAGCTCGATCCCCAATTGTTTGGCCAGCCCGACCAAGCCTTCCTGATTGCCCGCAAGAACCGTCACCACGGCCACAATGCCCAGGGTTTTGACGATCCGTTCGAGGCCGTGACGCAGGACCACATGGTTCACCTCGTGGCTCAACACGCCGGCCACTTCGTCGGGACCCTCGGCCTTCTTGAGCAGGCCCGTGAACACGATGACGTAGCCGCCCGGCAGGGCGAAGGCGTTGACGACGTCGCTGCGCACCACCGTGACCTCAAACTTGTACGGGTTGTTTGGAATCTGGTCGGCGAGGCGCTTGGTGATGTCCTGCACCGCCGCGACGGCCGGCCCTTCCTTGACCACAGTCTGCCCGGCCAGGAACTGCCCTCGCGCCGCCTCGCCGATCGGCCGTTCCCACTCGACGGAAATCTGCGCCACCGCCATCCGGACCAGGAGATCGGAGCCAAACCACAGGACGAGCAAGAGGCCCAGGATCGAGCCGACCGCAATCGCCAGCCAAGTCCGGCGCCCGCTCCTGGCGCGGCGCACATGGGCCGCAGTCCGCTCCAGGTGCGGCATCAGCTCCGGCGGCGCGGCTTGCCGGAAGGCGGCAATGACGGCGGGATCCTTCAGATAGACGGTCCGCTCGATTCCGCCATGAACCCATTTCACAACCAGTTGATCCTGGTCGAAGCCTCCCGCCGTCACTGACAGATGGGTGAATGGAATGGTCTCGTCGGGCAAGCCTTGGATTGCCACCAGGAGCCCGGCGGAGGAGACCTCCACGCGGCAAGGCGCTCCGGCCTCGGGCAGGTCGCCGCCGAAACAGAGGGCGTTGGGAGACATATTCACGGTGAAAGTTTACCGTCCGTAAAGTCCGTCAAGTCTAAAAGTCATCAAGTCCGAACATCTTCGCTGCATGGACCTTCAGACTTTTCGACTTTCAGACTTTCTGACTGTCCGTTATTCGGAGACCGGGATGAACTGTCTGATCCAGTTTCCAAACCCGCTGGGGTTGCGGCTCTGGATATAGACAATACCGGGGCCACGGAAGCGGCAGACGAGCCCTTCCCCTGAGGTAAAGCTGGCGATCCACCCGGCTGACGCCTTTTCGATGTTGTAGGAAGTCGTGGCGGTCCAGGCCACCAGGTGGCTGTTGTCCACGATGTACTCTTCGTCCGGCTTGAGCGCGATTTTGTGGACGGCGCCGAAGCTGTTCAGAACCAACGTGCCGGTGCCGCTCATACGGAGGATGAAAAACCCTTCGCCGCCCAACAGGCCCCGGCTCAGACTCTGCATCTTGCTTTCGATCTTCACCCCTTCCCCGCCGGCCAGAAACCCGTCCTTCTGCACCAGATATTCGTTCACGCCGTCGAGTTCCAACATCACGATGTCGCCTGGGACGGTCGGCGCCAGCAGGACCTCGCCCGGCCCGCGGCTTGCGCGCAGGGTTTGGAAAAAGAACTTCTCGCCGCTCAGCATCTTGCGGGACAGGGCGCCCAGAAATCCGCCCTCCATCTTGCTTTCCACATCCACCGTGGGCGAGCAGGCCACCATGGCCCCAGACTCGGCCTTCACGCTCTCGCCTGCGGCCAGGTCCACGCGCACCATCGGGAAGGCCCCCGGATATAAAATTTCGCTTTTCATCGGTTGCTACTCCCTTTTGAAATCCAATCGCTTGCAGCCTGATTCTGTGGAAAACCGGGGATGGAGTCAAGCCAGTTGACAACGGCGAATGCCAGGGCACACAATCAATGCACATCAGGTTCGAGGAGGGCTTGCCATGGCACCGGGGTAAAAGGCCACGGCCCTTCAGCGCAAGTTCCACAACAACTCGGCACCTCCATTCATGCCTTCTCGGGCCGTTCGGCTCGGGAAGGCTTTTTTATTTCTTTCACGAAAGGAGTGTACGCCATGAAGACCTCTACTTTCATCACCATTGCAACCGCCGTTTTTGCGGGAGCCTCCCTCTCGCTGGCCTCGGCCAATCCGGCCCTGCTTCCCAAGCATCCCGGTTATCCGGGTGGGAACGCGACCTCCCCCGTGACCGGCCAGCCCCTGGCGAATGATCCCGGTCAGACCAACGCGAGTGGGGAGAGCGCCTTACAGGAAGCGGCCACGGCCGATGACGCCCACGTGGCCCAACACCTGAGCGACGCGAACAATCAGCGGATCCTCCGCAAGGAAGGGGCGGGACAACTGCCGAAAGTCCAAGGGCCGAACATCACCATCGAACCGCCGGTGAAAGAAGCGACCCGGATGAAATAACCGGCTCCCGGAAGGGCGGCGTTGACGATGGGGGAGACTCCGATCATTTTTCTTGGATCAACTCGTCGGCCAGTTCATCGGGGTTGTCCCCCTCCCCTGCGGGGAAATGCTTGACCAGCAGGTCCCCGCACCGGGCGATCGCACGGCACAGGGCCTCGGTCGGACGACCGTCTTTGATGCCCGCGATCAGGTCTTGCACCAGCTGGTCCCAGGTGCCGGGCGCCACCCGCTCATTGATCGCCCGATCGGCCAAGACCTGGACCTGTCGCTCGAGCAGCGAGACCATGAGGAGGACGCCGGTTCCCTCGCGGGTCTTGTGGAGACCATGTTCGTAGAACGCCCGTTCAGCGCGCAGCCGCACCTTCGCGGCCATCCGCGCCTGAGAGACCGCCAAGCGGATGCAGGCAGGGAATGAGCCCAGCCATTGTCCGAACGCATAGGCGAGTACCACGCCGATCATGATCCAGCCCGCCTCATGCCGGCTCCATCCCCATCCCGTCCAGCCATAATCCGCCGTCAAGAAAAGGGTCAGAACCAGCAAGGCTAGGGCAAGGCCGACACGATGGCCCGCCTCCTGGTAGCGGGCCGACGACGGCACCACCATGGGCACGATTTCGCCCCTGGTCCTCGGCTCGGCAGCCTGGACTGCCTCGCGGATTTTCTTCAGGTCTTCCTGAGAAAACATCGCCGTCACCACTGCCCCGAGGCGCCGCCTCCCCCAAAACCGCCCCCGCCTCCGCCAAAGGACCCGGCGCCGGAAAACCCGCCGAGCCCGCCGCCTTCAAAGCCGCCGAGGCTGCCCCAGCCCCCGGAGGAAGCCCGCCCGCCGCCGGACGACAGGCCGGACAGGACCAGGACGACAATCATCACCAGGATCGCCGCCCCCAGCGCGAAGAGCCACCCGGCAGAGAGGGCAAGAAAAAACGCCATCAGGCCGCCGATGAACCCACCGGAGCCCCGTCTCGCGCCGATGGCCGCCCCGACCATGACGCCGACCACCACCGCGATGACGAACAGGTCCCAGGGACCATTTGACTCGGTCGCGGAGGGCGGCTTCCGTTCGTCCGGGACATAGGTCCCCTCGATCGTTCCCATGATCGCCCGGAGGCCTGCGGCAACCCCACCGGCGGCATCGCCGGATCGAAACCTGGGCACGATCTCCTGACGGATGATGCGAGAGGCCTTGACATCGGTCAGCGTGCCCTCAAGCCCATAGCCGACTTCGATGCGTACGCGGCGGTCGCCTGGCACCACGAGCAAAACCACACCGTTGTCGGTTCCCTTCTGCCCCAACTGCCAGGTGGTCGCCACGCGATGGGAAAACTCCTCCACCGGCTCCCCTTCCAATGACGGAAGCGTCAGGAGCACCACTTGATTGCCGGTTCGTGCCTCGTGGGCCGCCAGCTCGGAAGACAGCGTGGCGGTGAGATCGGCAGGCAGCAGATGGGCCGTATCCACGATCCGCCCGGATAGCGTCGGCACGTCCAGAGCGGAGGCAAGAGAAACAAGCAGCGCACACAGACAACCTGCGACAGCAGCAGCAAGTCCCCACCGTCCTGCCGCAGGAGACCCCGCTGGCTTCACTCGTTCCGCAGCCCGCTCTTCAGCCCCTGCCGTCACGACCAGGCCCTTGCGTCTTTCAGAGTGATCAGAACTTGACCTCGGGAGGCTTGGCCACCGCTTGTTCGTCCGCCACGGTAAAGGTCGGCTTCACGTCGGCGTGGAGGAGAAATTTGGCCGTCAGGTTGGTGGGAAAATAGCGCACGGCCTTGTTGTACTCCGCCACTTTGTCGATGTAGCGCTTGCGGGCCACGGCGATCCGGTTCTCCGTCCCCTCCAATTGACTCTGCAAGTCGCGGAAATTCTCGTTGGCCTTCAGGTCCGGGTACCGCTCGACGACCACCAACAGCCGCGACAAGGCCGAGGAGAGATCGCCCTGCGCCGCCTGGAATTTTTTGAACGCCTCGGGGTTATTGAGCAGTTCCGGCGTGGCTTGCACGCCGGTCGCCTGCGTCCGCGCCTGGATCACGGCCTCCAGGGTCTCCCGCTCATGTTCGGCATAGCCCTTGACCACGTTGACCAAGTTGGGAATCAAGTCGGCCCGGCGTTGATATTGATTGAGCACCTCGCTCCAAGCGGCGTTCGTCTCTTCGTCAAGCCCTTGGATCGTGTTGTATCCGCAGCCGGGGACCACCAGCAGCAGGGCCGCCAGCCAGGCGCCCGTCACCCTCGTCATGATGCGATCGCGTCGATCTCGACCATTCATCGGTGCCCCTCCTTTACCCGTCATCCTACCATCATCCTACCATGGGGGTCCGCCGGTTCAGCGGCCCTTGCCCTCGGCCACATTCCGCCGCATGAAGAGAAACCAGCCGACAAGGCCGGCGAAACCGACGAGGGCCGTCACGACGAGGGCGCGGTGGATCGGACCGGAGAGGCGAGCCCATTCCTCCCCCAGCGCATAGCCCAGGACAAGAAAGCCGGCCGACCAGCACAAGGCGCCGGTGTAAGCAAAGACCGCAAAGACCGCCGGAGACAGCTTGGAGGAACCGGCCACGAAGGCCGTCAGGTGTCGGACGCCGGGCACAAAGTACCCGATGAGCAGCGCATACTTGCCCCATCGCCCATACCAAGCTCGGACCGCCTCCAACTGCTCCGCGCCCACCCCGAACCGAGGTCCAAGGGACAGGGCCAGGGAATGTCCGACTATGCGCCCAAGTCCGTAGCTGACGCTGATCCCGCAGATGCTGCCGAGCAAGGCCGCAACCATGACGGGAGCCAGCGCCAATTTCCCTTTGAAGGCCAGGTAGCCGGCAAACAGGAGCAGCGTTTCATCCGGCACCGGCAGCCCGATGACTCCGAGCATGAGCAACGCAAACACGGCCAGGTACCCGTACTGCGCAATCAGGCCAAAGAAAAGTTCCACGGCAAGCCCTTCGTTACCACCGGAGCCCAACGGACACGCAACAGCCTGGAGCCCAGGCTATTGCCCTCACAGCCAAAGAACCTTACGGCAGCCTTTGGACGAGACCGCTTCGGACAACCAGAGGACTACGCCAATACCGTTGAAAAATCAACCGATGGCTTTGCCCTTCATGGCAAACATCCCTCAGCGGGAGCGATGGATAGCGTTGGCACAAAACATGCCGACACTTACGGTGAGTTTTCTGCTGGGGGCGACTCAAGTTGACAGCATTTTCAACCGAATAGCTTGTTGGTAGAGGTAACCGGGAATAAGGGACCTGACGACGTTGTCACTTCGGCTGTCTTCCTACTGGAGACCTACGCGTGCGGATCTTGATCGCAGAGCAGGATACGCCCTTCCGCCGGGCGCTGGAGTCAACTTTGATCCAGTGGGGGCAGGAAGTCATCTGTAGCTCCGACGGAACCGAGGCCTTCCAGATCCTGCAAGGACCCAGCACGCCGGAACTGGCGATCCTCGACTGGTCGCTGCCGGGGATGGATGGCCTGCATATCTGTGGGGAACTTGCCAAGGGGGCGGTCATCCCTCCCCCCTATCTCATTTTGCTGGCGGATCGAGAGCAGGGGCACGATCCGCTGGCGGGGCTGGAGGCAGGAGCCCACGACTGCCTGGTCAAGCCGTTCAACGCAGGGGAATTGCAGCTTCGCCTGAGGGTCGGACAACGATCCTTGGACGTCCATCGGGAACTGATCGCCGCCCGCAACAAACTGCTTTCGACTGCCTCGGTCGATCCCTTGACCGGACTGTGGAACCGACGGATGGTGGTGGAATTTTTAGACCGAGAAGTCGAGCGGGCCCGACGCGAGAACGCGTCGCTGGGCGTCGTCCTCGCCGACCTCGACGACTTCAAGGCGGTGAACGACTCGCACGGCCACGCGGTCGGCGACGCGATCCTGTGCGAGGTGGGGAAACGCCTCTGCCGCTCCCTGCGACCCTACGACGGCATCGGCCGGCTGGGAGGCGACGACTTCCTCATCGCATTGCCGGGCTGCGACTTTCAGGAAACGGTGAACTTGGCCGAGCGACTCCGAGCCGCCATCGCCTCCCATCCCGTGAAGATGGGCGCCAAGATGGTGGCGGTTTCCGTCAGCGCCGGCGTGGCGGCCGCCGACAGCTCGGCCAACCTGCGGGATGCGGACTCGTTCATCCGGGCCGCAGAGACCGCCCTCGATAAGGCGACGGACCAGCAACACAACCGCCTGGCAATGGCCGCCAGCGGCACGTTCCTCAACTCGTCGGGCTGATACGCAGCCGGGGGCCTTGTCCCTCGATCGGCGGGTGGATTGATCCGATGGGCCCACGCAAGGGCCGGAAAGGCGGCAGATGAAACGTATTCCCATCGAACAACTCACGCCGGGCATGACGCTGGCCAAACCGGTCACCGGCCCGACGGGACAGATGGTCCTGGCTGCCGGCGCGACGTTAGAGGCGTCCCTGATCGCGCGCCTGCGCGACTTGGGTCTGGCCTTGGTCGCCGTCGAAACCCCCGGCGAGCAGGAGGCCCCATCCCAAACCCTGACGGAGCTGGAGCAGGCCCTCGATCGCCGCTTCCAGCACGTGTCGGAGAACCCTGAATTGCTCCGCATTCGAGAATCGATCAGACAGCATCTCCGCGCCACGCACGGCGCGAACGCCAAGACAGCAGAAGGGGCTCCCTCATGCCGACCATAACCTCTACCGACCTGCGGCGGCGCATGGAGAAAATCGCCGACCTCCCGACGTTGCCTCAAATCGTCCAGCGGCTCGTCGCGGCCAGCAACCGACCCGACTCGTCCGCCGAAGAACTCGGACGGATCGTCGAGAAAGATCAAGCGATGGCCGCAAAAGTTCTGAAGCTGGCGAACTCGCCCTATTACGGGTTCCCGAGTCGTATCGCGTCCGTCAGCCATGCGGTGGTGATCCTCGGCCTGAACGTTGTGAAACGGATGGCCCTCTGCGCCTCCGTCTTCGACATGATGAAGTCGGCCGGGCTGGACCAACTCTGGCGTCATTCCCTGGGCGTGGCCATGACCGCTCACACCCTGGCGACCCGCGCGAAGCTGCCGCACCCAGAAGAAGTCTTTGCGGCCGGCCTGCTGCACGACCTCGGCTACGTCGCCCTGCACGTGAAAGCCCCCGATCTGGCGGCGCAGATCATACTGGAGATGCAGAGCAGCTCTCGTTCACGAGCGGAGATCGAGCAGGCGGTCGTCGGCGCAACGCACGCCGAGATCGCCGGCTGGTTGGCCGACAACTGGAAACTCCCGATCACGCTCAAGGATCCCATGATGTATCACCATCACCCGACGCTTGCGCGGGAGGCGACTTCGCAAACGGCCATCGTCCACATCGCGGACGTCTTGGTCAAAGCCATGGGGTGTGGATCGTCGGACAACCAGCCCGTCACGGATTTGTCGCCGGAGGCCTGGGAGCTGCTCCATCTCGACGACGCCGCCCTGGACGCCTGCATCGAGATTGCCGCGCGCGACTTCGAGTCCATCGACGACTTGCTATGAACACGGCACCCCCGGCAACGCGGCGCGTCCTTCTGTTGCACAGCGACCCCGATGAAATCGCCGGTCTGTCCGGCGTCCTGGGCAAAGCCGGGTTCGACGTCGTCGCCGGCCAGACCACCCACCCCTCGTCGATGGACGAATTTTCCCACCACCCGCCGGTGGCCATCGTCGTGGCGGAAGGAGTCGGGGGACGGTCCATCGAGACCTTGACCCGCGACCTGAAGGCCGATCCCCTCCTGGGTCGGCT
>VGXD01000075.1 GCA_016873525.1 Nitrospira sp.
AATCAGGTCGCGCATGGCGTTCTCGACACGGGTCTGCGGGTCGAAGTCCAGAATGCCTTCGCTGGTGACTTCCTCCAATTGCGCCCGGATGGAGGCCAGGGGCTCGCGGATTTCCGTCGCCAAAAAGGCGCTGAACTCGCCGATGGCGGCCTGGCGCTCCTGTTTTCTGATCAGGGGCTCCGGCGCGGGCAGGCCGGTCGGTTCGGCGGCGGCCTCGCCGGGGAGGCCGGATTCGGCGGGAACGGCCTGAGAGACGAGCGGTTCTTGGAGGAGTTCCACCAACTTGACGATCAAGGGCTCCAGCACGCGCGCGTCCGGGAGGCCGTACTGGGTCGGCGTCCGGGAGGCCAGCGAAACCGTTCCGCCCACCTGGCCTCGAACGAAGAAAGGCACGACGAGGGAGGACCGGAAGCGGTCCTTATAGAGGTGCTTGTGGTCCTGGAAGCGGCCTTGCGTCGAGGCCAGGTCGTTGTCGATGCGCGGCTTTCGGTGCCGGACCGCCCAACCGGAGGCCGAGGCGTCCAGGCCGAGGCGCTGGCCCGGCTTCAGGTCTTTTCTCGGCTCGCCTTTCTGCTCGCCGGCCTGGCCGAGGACTTCGACGGCGCCGGCGATCGGATCGTAGGAGGTGACCCAGGCACGGTCGAAGGGAATGGTCTGCGCCGTCTCGTTCAGCAGGGCTTCGATCCGCTCTTGCAATTCCGGCGTGACGATCGACGGGGAGGGCGCCAGCGCCACCGCAGCGGCCGGCGCCTGGGCCGGGGCCGGTTCCGGCGCCACCATCGGGGGGCAGAGGAGCAGCGTGCCGTCGAACAAGCCCGCCCGGTCCAGCGCGCCGGTAATCTCGTCGCCGGCGCCCTCGACCAGGCTCTTTTCTTTCTTGGAAAAGGTCGCGCTCTCTTTGCGGCCGATGACCAGGATGCCGTAGGTCTTCTGCTTGTGTCTCAGCGGGAGGGCCAGCAGCGACTTGGCGGCCGGCGTGATCATGCGCAGGCGCATCGCCCGGTGCGAGTCTTCGTCGTCCCGTGAGGCCGGGGCGGCCAGCAGCGCGGCTTCCTGTCCGGAGAGGGTTCGCAAAATGGTCTGGACTTCGCGGGGCGAAAAACCACGGGCTCCCTGCGGCGTCAAAGGGCCGCCGGCCCGCTCGTAAATCCCCACCAGCGCGGCTTCCACGCCCAGCTCGTTGAGGGCGGTCGTCAGCGTGCGTTGCAGGGTCGTCTGTTTGTCGCTGCGGAGCGGCTCGGCGGCGCCGGCGTGTCCCATGCAAGGTCTCCTAATCTCTCCGGCGTTGCCGCCTGTGTTCGGCGAGGGTTCTTCCGACGGAGCCGCATTCTAGCAACGCCGCCGGGGCATTTCAATTTAATTGACGATGCGAGGCGGCTTGGAGCGGCGCACGACCATTTCGACGCGGCCCTGTTCGGAGACCCAGAGGGTCAGGATCGTGCTGGTCACGCTGATGATCACCGCGCCCCAGACCGAGGGCCAGAACCCTTCCACGATGAAGCCCTTCACAAGGAAGGCCGCCAAGTGCAGGAGGAGCGCGTTGATGATGACCATGAAGAGGCCCAGGGACACAATGATGAAGGGCAAGGAGAACAGGTAGAGGATGGGGCGGACCAGGGCGTTGAGGAAGGCCAGCACGATGACGGCGGCCACTCCGGCGGAGACGCTCTCGATCCTGATGCCGGGCACGATCTGGGCGGCCAGGAAGACGGCAACGCCGGTGACGCTGAACCGGATGAGGAGCCCGCGCATCAATTCGCTCCCGGTTTGGGGGGGACGGAGGAGAAGCGCAGCTCGCCGGCTGTGAACCCGGCGGCGTCTTTGGTGACTTCCGCCACCACCCGGTGTCCGACCTGAAGGGCGTCGCGTGTGCTGGCTTCCTTGGTGGTGCGGTACTTGGTCTGGGCCGTGGTCTGGATCGTCACGGTTTTGCCGTCCTGGGTTTGGACGACGACGTGGTCGGCCGCGATTTCCGTCACGGTGCCCAGGACGTGGGCGCCGCTTCCATGGGCCCAGAGCGTCATGGGCAGGCCGGCGGAGAAGAGGGCCAACAGCAGAAACAACCGGGCAGTCATTCGTCGCATCATCGGCTCCTTATGAGATGAGGGGGTGCGCATCAGTGTTGGTGCAGCGGGGGAGTCACGTCCTCGCCGCGCAAGAACCGTTCGAAGGCGGCTTCTTCCTCCCGTTCCCGTTCTGTCTTCGGATTATACCGTTTCATGGCGTCCAATTCGTCCGGCGTGAGCTGGGGCAGGTGGCGGATGAACCGCACCAGCTTCCAACTGTCCTTGTCGTCTTCCGGCTTGCCTTGGCCCCAGGCCGGCATGCCGGTGAAGCGGATGCCGTTATGGATGACAAAGAACAGCTCGCCGTCGGAGAGGGATTGGGTGTCGGGCAAACGCAGGTCCGGCGCCTTGGGATAGACGTTGCGGCCGATGGGGGTCCGGCCGCTGCCGTCGTTGGCGTGGCAAGTGGCGCAATGGTCGGCGAAGTGATGCAAGGCTTCGGCGAGGACGTCCGGACCGGCCGGGACCGGGTTGGGCGCGTTCCGTTGCGCGTAGGGAATCGCCAGGCGGCGGACTTGCCTGGCCAGCAGCACTTCCAAGCGGCCTGGCTCGGCCTTGGCGCTGAAGCCGGTGCTGAACATCCGGTACCCGACCCATCCGCCGGCCCCCCCTGCGGCCAGCGCAAGAAGGGCCAGGAGGCCGATAACAATTTTGGTTCTTGCGGTCAGGGCGCACCTGCTTTCATCGGAAGCCGTCCCGTCAGTATACAGACTTCGCGGAGCGCAGCCAAGGCTCAGCGAGGGCCGGGGCCGCAGGGGGGCTCTCCTCCCTGCGACCGGGTCGAGCGGCCCAGGCTCGATTCCAATTTGACTTGTGAGTAAGTTTCCTCCATGCTTTCCGGCCAGATTCTCGGCGGCTGGCGCGCGCAGATGTCGTTGGTCCGGATGCCGCTACGCTCAGGAGGCGTCGATGTCTCGTTTCGATCGGGCGCTGGAGATGCTGCAAGCGTCGTTGCGGGTGATGTTTCATTCCGTCGGTCTTCCGAGGTTTGAAGAAATCGAGCCGATCATCCAGACGGTCGCCAGCAGCGATCTGCCGGCCGATCTGTGGGCCCAAATGGGGCTGCTCTGCGCCGGCTATTCCAAGATCAAGTTTCAGGGCGGGACGCTGGCGGACTCGGCCGCCTGGGAAATCACCAAGTTCTGGTCGCGCATACGGTCGCGGCCGGCTCGGACATGGCCCGCTCTCTTCGAGGGCCGCCGTGTGCACATCGGGAAGTGGCTGCACCTGTGCCGTCAGGCGGCCGAGGAGACGGAGGACTGCCTGAATGCTCGCGGCATCCGCACGATCGTGGACGTCGGTCCCTGGGGAGGGTTCAACTTCGTCGTCACCTCCGATGGGTACACGCGAATGCCCTTTGCCAGGTTGACGCTCGCCGCCGGCAGCGCGCCGACTACGCCCTTGCACGAGCAGGGCGGTCCCTTCTTTGAAGAGTTCATGCCCCGCTATTGCCGGCTGTTGGCGGCCGAAGGGCTGGTCATTCCCGACGAATGGCAGTACCGAAATCCGAGAAGGGATGCGGCCGGCCGCCTCGTCGAACTCTCCCGCACCTACTATTTCCCCACCCATACTTACGACCGCCGTGCCTTTGTGAAGGTCCGCTTTTCAAGGGAGTTCGAGACCTATGAAGAGGTCCTCCTGCGGGATTTGCTGGAGGGATTGGCCCGGCTGTACCACACCACCGACTGGGACGCCTATAAAGCGGACACGCCGGACGTGGACGTGCGGTTCGACATCCAGGATTTCATCTCCCTGAGCCACGTGTTGGAAGGGGTCTACAACCGCACGGCGAAGGAGGAGGCGCTCCTGCGGGAGTTCAAAGAAGCTTTTCGCGGGGCGATACGCCAACGCCCGGTGCTCTACGGCTGCTTGGATCGTCTCGTGGCGTCCAAGTGGATTGAAAACGTGTCCTGGACGGTCGCGCAGACCGTTCTTGGAATCAAGCGGTATGAGCGCTCCTTCAGCTTCAGCCGGGAGATCATCACGACGCCGCTCCCGGCGCGGCTCATGATCCCCGTGTATCGCCACCTGACGGCCTACCATGAAATGATCGGCTCGTGGCGTCCGCCTGGTCCTGCCGGGTAGCGCCCGCCGAGATTCCGGCGCGAGGAGCGCGGGTTCGCGGGGATCGCCTAAACCTTCGTTGCCTCCAGGAGTCCGATGCCGGCCGTAATGGGTCGCCGGCGAAGGCGGCCGAACCCCAGCCTACGCAGCCATCCTTCGACTGCCCGCCACGCATAGGACCGGCCGGACGCGGTGAACTTGTACATGACCAGTGAAAACAGGGCCGCCTCGGCGGGCTTGGTCAGGGTCCCGTCCAGGAAAAACTCCACGACAAAGAGCTTGCCGCTTGGCCGAAGCGCGGCGTGGATGCGCTCCAAGAGGGTCCGGTTTTCCCGCTCGTTGAAGTCGTGCAGGATGTTGGCCGCAACGGCCGCGTCGTACCCGGTTCCGAGGTCGATGGAGAAGAGGTCCCCGCGCCGGAGGGTCAGGCGTCGCTGAAGATGATGGCGGCGAATCAAGGCCCGCGCGGTGGAGACGTGCTGGTCGATGATCGTGCCGGTCAGGCGGGGATAGCGCTCGGCCAGTGCGATCGCATAGGATCCCGGTCCTCCGGCGACATCCAAGAATCGTCCGGCGCCTCGCGGGACGTTCATGGCTGCGACTGTCAGAGGCGCGAGGACGTGGCTGCGCTCGTGCATGGCCAGGGCGAATCGGCGGCGAAAGGCGGCGGTGGTCGTCACCGCAGCCCAGCCGCGTCGTCCGGTTTTGAGGGCCGCCGCCATGCCCGTCCAGTCCGACCAATGATGGTTCAGCAGCCAGAGCAGGTTGGTGACGGCCGTGGGACTGGCCCCATCCAGGTATTGCCGGCCCAGCGGGGTGTTTCCGTAGCGGCCCCGTCGGAGCGCAAGCAGCTCAAGTCCGACCAGGGCGTTCAAGAGCAACCGCACACCCTCCCGGTTCGCGCGGCACCGCGAAGCCACTTCCTCGGCGCTCCGCCATCCCGTTCCGATCGCGGTGAACAGCCCCAGCTCGTTGGCGATGAGCAACGCTTTGGAGCCGGCGTGGCCATTGGCCAGGGTCATCAAGTGGGCATAGGTCATCAGGGCGGCTTCAGGTCAAGGCACGTCCAGGTTCAGCACCATGCCGTTCGCAAAATGCGGGGCTCGCGTGACCGGGTCGGAGAGAAAGCAGAGCACCCCGTAGCGGCCTGGCTTCAGGTCGGCCAGAAAGAATCCGTCCCGTCCCGGGTCGATGCCGACCAAGCCGCCGAGGGGGCTGCCGGCCGGATTGGCCGGCCTGCCCGGCACATAGGCGTCGAGAAAGTCCTCGGCCGAGGCCCCCGGCGTCAGGCGCACGAGAACGGCCTCGTGGGCTTGGCGCCCCTCGTTTCGCAGACGGATCGTTTGGAGGCCGGTGTGCAGCGTCCGGTCCATTGAATAGGAGAAGTCTCGCGCGGTGAGCGTGGCGTCCGCCTCAGGGGGGCTGTGGGGCGCTTCATCGGAGCGCGCCACGTGCAAGAGACGCATCATGCCCTGCACGACATGCGGACGCCCCTGGGCATCGGGAATTCCGCAGATGAGGACATAGTCACCGGGGTCCAGATGGACGATCGCCACAGCCTCCTGCCCCGGCGCCACGCTGTTCACGCCGCCATCGCGCTGCATCCAGGACGGGATCTGCGGCCGGTTGGATGTGATCGCAGCGCGGAACTCCTCGACGGTCTTGCCCTTGGGCAACTTCAAGAACTGAATCTGATGAACATCTTGCCCCTGGTTGGTCAGGCGTATGGAGCGCCATCCCTCGGCGATCCGCTCCGGCCCGGCGAAGGCAAACTCATGGGAAGTGAACGTTGCGTCCTCCGTCGGGGCCGCCCAACTCCAGCCGGACAGTAGGGCGAAGCTCCAGGCGCAGGCGAGCGATGCGATATGGAACGCGCGCCGCAGGGCCGTGCGATCACGGGGCTCTCTCGTCGGGCCGCCGTAGAAGAAGGGGGGAACGCGTCGATGCCAAGTCATGGTTCGCCCTGCATGTCCGGCGCAGGGGTCTGGACGCGGCTCGGAGGAGACAGGCGGCCCAGCAGACGCAAGAACAACAGCGCCGTGAGCGGGAGGAAGATCAGCAGCCCGGTCATGCCGAGTTGGTATTCGCCGATCCAGAAGGTGACCCCCAGGTTGAAGGCCAAGACTCCGTAGTAGAGGCCGACGCCCAGGAGCACGGCGCCGGTCATCACCGTGTCGGCGCCCTCGGTATGGCGGGAGGCGGGCGAGAGGCGTCGGTCTGCCAAAAAATAGCCCGACAGCGCGATCAAACCCACCACGGCCCAGCCGACGAAGTTGGCGAGGGGGACGCCGTAGTACACGCCGGGGTCGGGATAATAGTAAATCTTTCCGAGGAACCACCGTTCGCCGCGGAGGGCGACCGGATCGATGATGATGTCGATGAAGGCGAAGAAGAGGACGGTCATCTTTAAAACCGGCCAGGCGGTGCGGATCTCCGCCTGAAACAGGAGGGCGGGCCAGGTGGACCGCTTCAGCAAGTGCGTCGGGGGCGCCCCATCGGTTGCCCGCGCCGGCAGGAGAAACAACAGCGCCAGGCAATAGCTGGCATAGAGCAGGAAGGAGAAAGAGAGGGAGTCGAAGAAGGGGACGCCGAAGATGAACAGCTCTTGGTCCGTCGTCGAGTTGGTGTAGAAGTACCAGCCGAAGGGCACTCCGGTTCGGATCGAGGAAAATTCACAGGCAAAGGCCGTGAGCCAGGTGACGAGGAAAAACAAGCCGGTGCGCCGCCAGCCCAGGAGCCGTTGGGCACAGAACAGAAAGGCGAGGAGAAACACGAAGACATAGGGGCGGAGCGTGAATGTTCCAACGAGGAGCGAGAGTAACTCCATCACGATCCCATTTTGAACGAGGGCTGCGGCGTCAGCCGGCGGCCCTATGCCTCGGCGTAGCCGTGGTCGCGGAACCAGCGGACCGCCTTCTCCAGCGCGACTTCGACGGGGGTCTGCGGCAGCGCCAGCTCGCGGAGCGCCTTGCCGCAATCATAATGCATCTTGTACTTGGCCATCTTGACCCCCTCCAGCGGGATGCGGGGAGGGGTGTGGGTGACGTAGTTTGCCAGCCATAAGTTGGCATGGGCAAGGGGCACGATCGCCTGCCAGGGCAGCTTCAGACGGGGCGCCGCCACGCCGGTCAGGCGGCTGAGGATGTCGAAGACCTCGCGCAGCGAGAGATTCTTGTTGCCCAGGATGTAGCGTTCGCCGATCCGGCCTCGCTCCATGGCCAGGAGGTGTCCCGCTGCCACGTCGTCCACGTCCACGAGGTTCATGCCGGTCTCGATATAGGCCCACATGCGGCCCTTCATGAAGTCCACGATGATCTGGCCGGTCGGCGTCGGCTTGATGTCCCGCTCGCCGACCGGGGCCGTGGGGTTGACGATGACGACCGGCAGGCCGGCGCGGGCCAGCGCGAGGACTTCCTGCTCGGCCAGGTACTTGGAGCGCTTATAGTCTCCCGCCATCTGAGCCAGCGAGACGGGCGTCTCCTCCGTCCCAGGCCCGCCGTCTTCCGGAAGGCCGATCGCCCCGATCGTGCTGGTGTAGACGATGCGCGTCGTGCCCAGTTCCTGCGCGGTCTCCATGAGCACTCGGGTGCCCGTGACGTTCACCTCGTAAAAAACCGACGGGTCCCTGGCCCAGAGGGCGTAATGCGCCGCCACATGGTAGAGCTGCTCGCAGCCGGTCAGCGCATGGCGGAGGGAGTCCTTGTCGCGCAGGTCCCCGTGGACCCGTTCGACCGTAAGCCCTTCGAGGTTGCGGAGGTCGCTGCCGGGCCTGGCGATGACGCGCACTTCCGTTCCGGCGGAGACCAGCGCGCGGGCCACGGCCGCGCCGACGAATCCTGTCGCACCGGTGACGAGGGCTTTCATGGGCAAGAGCGTATGGCGAATGGCCGATGGCCTATGGCAAGAAATCGGATTATCAGACGATTGGCCATAAGCTATTAGCTATACGCTCTTCAATTGCGGCGCGCCGTGATGTAGCGGGCGATTTCGCGCAAGGGGTCCGCCTTGGCGTCGAACGATTGCAGGTGGCCGATGGCGCGGGCCACGCAGTCGTCCGCCAGGGCTTTGGCCCCGTCCACGCCGTAGAAGGTGGGATAGGTTTTCTTGCCCCGTTGGGCGTCGGTGTTGGCGTCCTTGCCCAGTTCTTCTCGCGTGCCGGTGACGTTGAGCACGTCGTCGGCGATTTGAAAGGCGAGGCCGATGTCCTCGGCATAGGCCGTGAGGGCGTCCAGTTGCGCGGCCGTGGCGGAGCCCACGACGGCGCCCATGCGGACTGCCGCGCGGATGAGCATGCCGGTTTTGTGTTTGTGGATCGTCTGGAGCGCGGCCAGGTCGATGTCCTGGTTCTCCGCCTGGATGTCGAACACCTGCCCGCCGACCATGCCCAGGTTGCCGGAGCCGACCGCCAGTTCCTGGATCAGGCGCACCTGCTGCGCCGGCGTCAGGCCGTCCGACAGGTTCGGCCGACTGCAGAGATCGAAGGCCAGGGTCAG
>VGXD01000076.1 GCA_016873525.1 Nitrospira sp.
GCATCCACCATGTCGTCGGTCTTCACGCTGTGGCCGCTCTTGAGGCTGACCAGAATGAACGACTGATGGGGCCCCACGACCGGGGTGTAGAGGACCATCCAGCCCTGCGGCACGCCGATGTTGGCCACGATCTGCTCCAGTTGGTCCGGCGGAATGACCTCGCGGATGAGCGTCTCGATCTTCGCCACGATCGCCTCGGTCTTTTCCACCCTGGTGCCTTCCGGAGCCCCGACATTGAGGATGAACTGGCCCGCGTCCACTTTGGGGAAGAACTCGGTAGCCAGGCGGGGGGCCATGGCGATGGAACCGGCGAAGATCGCCGCCACGACGATGATGACGATGGCTTTATGCCCCAGGCACCAACGCAGGGTCTGGACGTAGCGGACCACGAAGGGGTCGAAGAGGTTGATCTTCTGCCAGAGAGCCGCCAGGCCCGACGCGGGAGGCTTCGGATGCGCCTCTGCGCCGCCTTGCGCTCCGCCGTGCTTGCCCTTGAACAGAAAAGCTAGGCAGACCGGCGCCACGGTCAAGGCGCCGAGGTAGGAAGCCATCATCGCATAGCCGACCGAGAGGGCCAGGGGCACGAAGAGGAACTTGATGATGCCCGTGAAGAAGGCGATGGGCAGGAATACGAGAAAGACGGTGATCGTGATGACCAGCATCGGCATCGCCACTTCGCTGGTCGCGTCGCCGGCGGCCTCCCAAGACGATTTGCCCATGTCCAGATGCCGGTGCGTGTTTTCCACGACCACGATGGCGTCATCCACCAAGCGGCCGACGGCCAGGGCCAGACCGCCCAAGGTCATGATGTTGATGGTATGGCCGGTGAAATAGAGCCCGATGAAGGCGGCCGTGACGGAGAGGGGAATGGCCAGGGCGATGATCACCGTATAGCGGAGGCTGCCCAGGAACAAGAGCACCATGAGACAGGCCAAACCGCCTCCCATGAGCCCTTCGTGCTCCAAGGTTTGGATGGACTGCCTGATGTAGAGCGACTGGTCGAAGATCAGCTTGACGTCCAGCCCGTCCGGCAAGCCGATCAGCTTGGGGAGCGCCGCCTTGATGCCGTCGATGACTTGCAGCGTGTTGGCCCCGGCCTGTTTCATGACCGGGATGTAGACCGACCGGTGGCCGTCGATGCGCACCACGTTGGTCTGGATCATGGTGGAGTCCACTGCCTTGCCCACCTCTTTGAGGGTGACCGGCACCCCGTTGATGATCTTGACCGGGATCGCGTTCATCTGATCCACGACCTGGATCATGCTGTTGGTGTAAAGGTTGTAGTCGAAGTCGCCGATCTTGACGTCCCCGGCAGGGAGCAGGAGGCTCTGGGTGTTCACCGCATGGACGATGTCGTTGGTCGAGATGCCTCGGGCCAGCATCTGTTCCCGATTCAGGAAGACCGTGATCTGGCGGACCTCGCCGCCGAAGGTCGGGGGGAGCGAG
Source organism: Nitrospira sp. (assembly GCA_016873525.1). Taxonomy (GTDB): domain Bacteria; phylum Nitrospirota; class Nitrospiria; order Nitrospirales; family Nitrospiraceae; genus SCVQ01. The sequence goes on from VGXD01000076.1 coordinate 1,447, forward strand.
ATGCCGGGCACGCCGCCGAACTGAGGGCGGACCGTGAAATAAGCCAGGTCGCGCACTTCCTTCTCGCCCATCGTCTGGCTGCTGACGGTCAGATCCGCGATGGGCAGGCTGGTGGCCCCGAATTTGACGATGATGGGCGGGAACACGCCTTGCGGGAGATAGCGGAGGGTGGAATAGGTCAGGCTCGTGATTTCCGCCACGGCAGAATTGACGTCGTAGGAGGGCTGGAAGTAGATCTTGACGAGGCTGACGCCGGGCAGGGAACGGGATTCGATATGTTCGATGTAGGAGGCTTGGAGATAGAGCTGCTCCAAGCGCAGCGTGATGGCCCCTTCGATTTCCGAGGGCCCCATGCCCTTGTAGAACGTGACGACGGCCACGACCGGGAGGTTGATCTCCGGGAAGATGTCCACCACCATCTTTCGGTAGGAGACCACGCCGAGAATGATGACGATCAGGCTGATCGCCACGACGGCATAGGGATTTTTCAGCGAGGCACGAACCATCGTTGTATCCGACAAACGCCGACAAACGGCGGGTATGGCATTCCGGCCTTGTAGGAGCTTGTGAATATGTAAGCCATACGAGAGGCTTAATCAAGCGTTATTGCATGGGGAAGACCGTCCAAGCGCTTGATGCCGGGATGCCGATGTGTTATGGCCTTGGGAGTTGCCGATCCATCTCATCGCAAGGAGGCTCTATGACAAGCGGGGTGAAAGTTCTGGTTCTTGGCGTGCTGGCTTGGGGGATGCTGGCGGGGGGACTCGGCTGTGCCGGAGCGGAGACTGTGGAACGGAAAGCCGAACCGGTCGGCAATCCCGTCCTGGGCCTCCTCAACAAGGACCTCATCCGTCTGAACGTCAACATCGAACAGATCACCAAACGGATCACCGATCTGCAGGGCATGCCGGAATCCGCCGATCCCACGTTGCGCGAGCTGCGGGGGCTGGATTTATCCGGCGCGCAACTCCACAAGCAACAGTGGATCTTGCAGCGGGATCAGTTGGCCTTTGCGAAGGAGCAGGTCAACAAGGCCGATGACAACCCGAGTGGAAAGTCCCGGCTCTTGGAGGAATGGCGGGCCCGCCAGCAACAGTTCGAAGCGGCGGCGGATGACCTGCGCCAGCAGCGCCATGCCCTGGAACGCAAGCGCGGCCAGGTCGAAGCCCGGTTGGTGGACCGCGCACTCCAATAGAACACAAAAGAGCACGAGCACGCGGTGGCAACGAGCGTTTCTAGGCCCGCGCAAGCGCTTCGTAGATCGGGCGGACATCGGAAAGCGGTTCCCAGTTCAGGATCGCCATCGAATCGTCCACATAGGCTGGGGTTCGCATCCCGTTCAAAACCGTGGTGACGCCGGGAGTGGAGGCCAAGACCCACAGCGCCTTCCGGGAGAGAGATTCGTTCTGCCTGGTCTTAGGAAGCCGGGAGCCGATGACCCCCTCGATGACTGCGGTCATTTCCCGGCTTTTGAGCGTCGCTTCACGCCGCAGTTCCTTCAGCAACACCAGTAACTCGGGCAAATAGCGTTCCCGCCAGTCCTGCCAGCGGTCGCCCAGGTCTCCGGTCATCATCTGCGTCAGGGCGCGAAGCACCTGATTGATGTGCGGGGCGATCATCTGGTTCTCGACCTGCTCCCAATGTTCCAGGTTCTGGATTCGGGGGCGGATCTTCGTCAATTCTTCCGCCCAGGTAAAGTACTCCGGAGGCGGAAGCCCCTGTCCGGCATGCGGCACCTGAGGCGCGATCTCACGCCGATATTCCTGCTCCAGGTCGGCGACCCTGTCTCGCTGATTTTCAAACGGGACGGCCGAAGGATCGAGCGGCAACTCGGCCAGACGAATCATGATCCCGCCCTTCGTCGGCATGGCATTCAGCGGCCGATTGACGAGGACCGCAACGGCGGCCTCTTGCGCCAACTCGAGCAGAGTCTTACGTCCGTCTGGGCCGGTATTGGAAGTCAGGAGCGCTCCCGCCTCAAGGAGGTTCATCGGACACTGGAGCGCTCTGAAATGATGGCTTCGGCTGCCGGCTTGCTTGGCCGCGGCTGTAGCGGCCTCCAGCATGAGGCTCAGCGACGTGGCTTCCGGATTGTCGGGTGGCGCCGCGCAGGTGTTGGAGGAGACCCCGTAGTATTGCAGGCGTCCCGCTGCCACTTGGGTTTCGAAATAGGCAAAGGCCAGTTGGAGGCGGTCATAAAAGGCCTTGCGCAGCCGTTGCAGCCAGTCCCCGCTCTGTTCCGTCCGGCGATGGGCCGCGTCGGAGAGGAAATACTCCGGATTGTGAAGCAGGCAGACATCCATGGTCTCGACCCCCAGGCGCTCCAGCGACTGCCGGAGTTGGTCGGCCAAAAACTCCGGGTGCAGGCAGTGCCAAATGTCCTCGCCATACTTGACCATGTCGGGGTAGGGGGTGCCGGCTTTCTCGCGGGCCTCGGCTTGCTTGAGGTTTTGCCCCTGCGCGTAGCCGATCTTGGAGACGACGAGAATGGCGTCCCGCGAGACCTCTCCCTGTTTGATCGCCCCGGCCAGGACCGAGCCGACCAGCCGCTCGCTTTCGCCGTCCGTGTAATTGGTGGAGGTATCGATGAGATTGCAGCCTTCCCGCAGGGCTTTGACGAGCGCGGCGCGGTGATCGGGCTCATCCGCACCGACACGGTAGCCGCCGAAGCCAAGCTTGCTGACCGTGAGGCCGGTCGAACCCAGAGGGCCATAGCCATGGGTACGGCCCGCTCGATTGACGAAGCGGACGGCATAGGCGCCGGTGCCGCCGGGAGTCGCATGGCCCTGGATCCGCCGGCTGTCGAGCGTGGTCCGCCCCCCGGCAGAACGTGTCGAGCCTTCCGATGTCCGTTGGCGCAAGGCTTCGGCCACTGCCTCAGGGGCTACGATCGGCGTCTGGCAGGCAAAGTTCCGACAGATATAGAGGGCCGCCTTGCCGTCCGCCAACGATTTGCCGGCCAAGAGAGGATGTTGCGTATCCGGGCCCTTCGGATCGTGGTGTGCAAGGACCCGATTCGGCAGGTAGCAGCGGTTGACTTCGGCATGGAGGGCTTCATAGCCGGGATCGCCGGGAGTGCCGATCAAGGCCAATTCCATCGGGCCGGCCAGAAGCAGATCCACCACGCTCAAGCTCTTGGCGAAGGCACGGGGATAGCGCGCGATCTGTCGTCCATAGACCCGGATCGCCTCTGTCGCCGCATCCCGGAAATCCACCCGGCCGAAGTGGAAGGCGAGGCGGGCCAGGACGGCGGCCGCCACAGCGTTCCCGCTGGGGGTTGCGCCGTCCGGCCCTTCGCGGCTGCGCACAATCAAGGTCTCATGGTCCCTGGCCGTCGTAAAGAACCCGCCCTGCTCGGCATCCCGGAAATCTTCCAGCATCCGCTCCGCCAGGTGTTTGGCTTCCTCCAAATACCCTTCGTGCGCTCCCGCTTCGTAGAGATCGATCAACCCCTCCGCTAGATAGGCATAGTCCTCCAGACAGCCTTGCAAATGCGCTTTGCCGGCCCGGTAGGTGCGGTAGAGGCCTCCATCCGGCCTGACCATGGTCTGAAGCAGAAAGTCCGCCGCCTGTTCCCCCGCATCGAGGTAGCGGCTGTCTCCCAAGACGCGCGCGCCTTCGGCCATTGCGCCGATCATCATGCCGTTCCAGGCCGTGAGCACTTTGTCGTCCAAGGCCGGGGGGATTCGCTTGAGGCGGACCTCGTAGAGAAGGGGACGCAACCGGTCGATCGTGAGACGCAGTTCCTGCGGCTCGATCGCCAACTCCTTGGCGACCTCCTCGACCGACCGGGGCACATGGGGAATGCTCTTCTCTTCCCAATTGCCGCCGGGGGTGATGTCGTAATAGGCGCAGAACCGGCGCGCCTCTTCATCCGACGGCACGGCCGCGCGAACTTCCTCGGGAGTCCAGACAAAGAACTTGCCCTCGACGCCTTCCGAGTCCGCATCGGTGGCGGAATAAAAACCGCCGTCCGGCGCAGTCATCTCGCGCAGGATGTAGTCGAGGGTTTCGGTTGCGACGCGACGGCACTTTGGATTGGCCGTCACTTGATAGGCCTCGATGTAGGTGCGGGCGAGGAGGGCATTGTCGTAGAGCATCTTTTCGAAGTGGGGGACCAGCCAGCGTTCGTCGGTCGAGTAGCGGGCGAACCCGCCGCCGATCTGATCGTAGAGGCCGCCGGCCGCCATGGCATCGAGCGTCTTGGAGACCATGGCCAAGGCTTGGGGCTCGCCGGTGCGGCGGTGATGCCGGAGCAGCAAGGAGAGGCCTGTGGCAGGGGGGAATTTGGGCGCGCCGCCGAATCCTCCATGCCTGGCGTCGAAGTCTTCGGCATATTGGGCTGCCGCGGCAGTCAATTCGGCCTCGCCCACCGCCATGGGAGAGGCGACGCGCAGCGACTGTTTCAAGCGATCCGTCACCTGCGCGGCCTGACGACGCAGCCCCTCCGGGTCCTGACGCCAGAACTCCGCCACCTTCTGCAGGACGGTCGCAAAACCGGGTCGGCCCCATCGGTCGGTCGGCGGAAAGTAGGTGCCGGCGAAGATCGGTTCCTGCTCCGGAGTCAGAAACACGGTCATGGGCCAGCCGCCTTGCCCGTGGTTGAGTTGCAGCGTGGCCTGCATGTAGATCTCGTCGAGGTCCGGCCGTTCCTCCCGATCCACCTTGACGCAGATGAAATGCTCGTTCATAAGCGCCGCGATGCGGCCATCTTCGAAGGACTCCCGTTCCATCACGTGACACCAGTGACAGGCCGAGTAGCCGATGGAAAGCAGGATGGGGCGGTGCAGCGTCTTGGCGCGGCCAAGCGCCTCCTCGCCCCAGGGATACCAGTCCACGGGGTTGTAGGCATGCTGAAGAAGGTAGGGGCTCGTCTCTTGGGCGAGGCGGTTCGGGCTGCGCTGGGCACGGTCGCTGGTCATCGTTCCGACCGTACCATCCCCGGAAAGCGCTGGTCAACTCCACAGGCGAGGGGCAGGGAAATCAGTCCGGCAGACCTTCAAAAAGAACCGGCCCGCTGACTCGGCAAGAACCGAGCGCGGGCCGTTCATCAGGCAAAGCCGGAGAGCGAGGAGCTTAGTGTCCCTTCTTCTCTTCCTTCTTCTCAGCCTTCTTCTCTTCCTTCTTCTCGCCAGCCTTGGCATCGGCCTTCTTCTCGGTCTTGGCATCCGCCTTAGGGGCATCGGCCGCGAAGGACATCCCGCTGACGCCAGCGAGGAACAGGACTGCGAACATGGCAACCATGATCTTCTTCATCTGAAATCACCTCCTTCCAACGTGGATTTGCACGACCTGCTGTTGAAACTGGGCGCTCACCCTAATCCAAAATATCTACAATGTCAACTATTCCGCCCCCCTATGCCCCCCTCCAGCCGGTTCGTGGGGGCCGCGCGGCCTCACGAACCATCCACCCCCGCAGGCCGGCGCATTGCCGTGAGCATCCTCGAATGCTAGAATGAATCCCCCGGAAACAGCAACGCGAGGATCGCCCGGCCGGAACCACGCGTATCGCACGCGTATCGATAGAGGCGCCAGTGGCTTTTGACGAGGGGAAATCGAGCAAGTATCGGGCTGGGATGCGCCGGCGAATCGAGGAACTACGGGGCAAAACGGAGGACAGCCTGAGCTTTGCCATCGACCATATGATGCAGGACCGGGTGGACACCTATTTTAAAGTCGAAGAGGGTCTGGAAGAGATCGACCGGACGTTGGGCTTAATCGAGGAAGAACTGGAACTGATCTGCGATCTGTCCGGGGCGAGCCGGCTCGATTCCCGTTTGGAATTTGTGGAGGACCGCTTCGAAGAGTTCGACAGCGAGATTCGACAGCGGCCCAGGCGCAGACGGCGGCGGATTAACTTTGCGGATTTTTTCAAGGCAGCGGGCGGGGGAGGGGCCTCGGCGTCGCGGGGCGACATCGCCAATCCCTTCGACGCTTTTGCCGCCCTCGGCCTGGAAGACGGCAGTTCCATGGCGGCCGTGACCAGGGCTTTCCGCCAACGCGCCAAGGCGCTGCACCCGGATGCGCGGGACGGGGATCGAAGCTCCGAGCCTGAATTGCGGCGCATCATCGAGGCCTATCAATACCTCAAGGAACACTTACAGACCATGCAAGCCGACGTTCGATCGAGCCCTCATTTCAACGGACAGGCATCCGAGTGAACCAGCCGACCCCTGAGTACATTACCGATTCTGCCGGGCTACGGACCTTCTGCCGCAAGCTGCAAGAGAAAGCGCGGTTCGCCCTCGACACGGAGTTTGTGGGCGAGGAGAGTTTCATCCCCCGCCTGGAACTGATCCAGGTCGCTTCCGGCGACCTCTGCGCGGTCATCGATTTCCCCGCGATCGGATCGCTGGACAGCTTTGCGGACCTCCTCCATAACCCTTCGATCGAGAAGGTGGTCCACGCCGGACGGCAAGACCTGGAGCTGTTCCATGCCCACACCGGCCAGGTCCCCGGACCCATTTTCGACACCCAGATGGCCGCCGCCATGGTGGGCTACGGCACGCAAGTGGCCTACGCGCACCTCGTGCAGCGAATCCTGGGGACCAAACTCGACAAATCCCATACCCTGTCGAACTGGAGCCAGCGCCCCTTGAGCGGGGAACAGATCGCCTACGCATCGGAGGACGTGCAATTCCTCCTGCCTGTCTACGACCACTTGCGCGACAAGCTCCGATCCCTCGGCCGAATGGAATGGGTCCAGGAAGAATTCATGCGGCTGGGGTCCAAACTGAGCGACGGACCGCAAGATACCCGTCAGCGCTATCAGCGCATTCGCGGCTGGGACAATCTGAAACCCAAAACGGCGGCGATACTCAGGGAACTGGTGGCTTGGCGGGAAGAGGAAGCGCGGCGTCGAAACGTCCCCAGGGGCCGCGTCGTCCGCGACGACGTGCTCATGGAGTTGGCCCGCCGCGCGCCGGCCACGATGCCTCTCCTGCGGGCGACGAGGGGGCTCCATCCGTCCGAGATCGACCGCAACGGCGAGGCGATCCTGGCGGCGATTCGAACCGGCCTCTCGTTGCCCCAGGCCGACTGGCCCGAGATTCCCCGCACCAGCAAGCCGGAGCCGGAAGCGGCCGGTCTGACAGACCTGTTGCAGGCGGTGC
>VGXD01000077.1 GCA_016873525.1 Nitrospira sp.
GTTGTTGCCGGGTTCGTTCAGGAGAAAGTAGTTGTTGGCGACGATGATCCGCGTGTCGTCGGGGTTGCGTCCGTCCGAAATGAAGATCCCGTGGGCCGCGGTGCCGTCTTCGCGGTCGGGCACGTACATGATCATCTTCGGGACCGGCTCGTTGAAGACGCCTTTATCGAGGGCCAAGGTGATCTGATCCCGCAGCAGGCTCAAGGCCAGTTTTTTCAAGGACACGCTCGTCCAGGGCTGGCCCCATTGCGACAGGGCCAAGGTTAGCCCGAAGACCAAGCAGGAAAAAAACAGCACGGGGCGGGAGAGGCGGAACAGGCTGAGGCCGGCGGCCCGCATGGCCACCAACTCCCTGTCGTAGGAGAGGCGGCTAAAGGCCGTGATCGATGCGATGATGCCGGCAATGGGCAGGGTCAGGACGAGAAACGAGGGCAGGAGGTGGAGGAACACATCGAGCACGGCGAAAAACCCGACCCCCTTGGACACCAGGAGTTCGACGAGGCGCAGCAATTCCTTCGTCAACATGACGAAACAGAGTGCGGCCAGGCTGACGAGGAAGGGGGGGATCAGCTCGATGAAAATGTAGCGGTCCAGTAGTTTGCGCAAACAGTCCTCAAGACGAGCGGTCCGTATATTGGTCAATATAATGTATTTTCGAGGACTTGTAAATCTTCGGCCATTGCCGCCCAAGAGAGGCGAACCGCGCAGGGAGGCCGTGGATTCCGGAGGGGAAAGATATTCTTGACAACATAAAATGGCTATGGTAAATGCTGCCCCTGTTTGCGGGACTACCATGCACGTTACGACTTGTTTCATGTACCGCAGGAGGACCACCTCTTCTGCGGTATTTTTTTTGGAGCGCGCATCCTAACTAACGGGCAGGCGCCTCCGGCTGGATGACGCCGGCAATTCTCTGTCTGCGTTATTGTGAGGAAAGGAGGATCGAGTGAGAAGCAAAGGGACGGTCAAGTGGTTCAACGACAGAAAAGGGTTTGGGTTTATTCGGCTTGAAAGCGGGGAGGATGTCTTCGTCCATTACTCCGCCTTGCAAGGCGAAGGGTTTAAGACATTGAAAGAGGGCGAGAACGTCGAATTCGACATTGTGCAGGGAGCCAAGGGCCCGCAGGCCGCCAATGTCCTGAAAGCCACGGTGTAAGTCGATCCGAACTCGGCCTGATGGCCTGTGCCGATAGAGTGATCCCGTTATCCGGGCCCGCCGCGTCGATGCGGCGGGCCCGCATTTCCAGCCTGGAATCCACGAACACGTCCTCTTCATAGCGGCCTTTTTTCTGTGCCACGACGTCCCGGCCCGTTTTCTTGACAACCCCCGATCGACCTGATAGCTTCCGGCCATGATGAAGGTTTTACGCGGGGTTAAGCATGGCAGTGGATAAAAACACCATTCTCGAACAGGCCCAAATATTTTCGTCACGCGGTCAGTTCGACAAGGCCATTGCCGAGTGGAAGAAACTGGCTGATGGCACCCCTGCCGACGGCACTATTTACAACACGATCGGAGACCTGCACCTCAAGCGCAATGCGCCGGCTGAAGCCGTTGACGCCTATCTTCAGGCGGCGGCGGCGTTTCGCAAGGGCGGGGCTGCGCTTAAAGCGATTGCCCTCTATAAGAAAATCCTGAAGGTCGATCCCACGCAATGCGATGCCTATCGGGGTGCGGGAGACCTGAATGCCGAGCGGGGACTGGCCGGCAACGCGGTGTCCGATTATCTGATTCTCGGCAAGCTGTACCTCAAAGAAAGGAAGACGCAAGAAGCCCTGGAGGTCTACCGCAAGATCGCCGCGCTCGATCCCGCCAACCGTGAGGCGCAGCAACACCTTGCTGCGTTGGCGTCGGGAGAGGAAGGGGCCGACCGGTCCGTCGTGGCTCCATCCGGATCGTCGGGGCAGGAGGAGTCGGCACGGCAAGACTTCATCAACGAAGCGGTCAAGCACACCACGGCTGAACGCTACGGCGAGGCGGAAGCCGTGCTTCTGAAATTGCTCGAGCGGGAGCCGGGAGACCCGGAGGTGTGCCGGATACTGGCCTCTCTCCATCTGCGACGCGGGGAGTTGGCCACGGCCAAAGCCGAGTTCAGGTTCCTTGTGGAGGCGGCCGTACGGGGACAGGATTTCGAAGTGGCCCAAGCCATGTGTCTGGAGTACCTCAAAACCGATCCCGCCTGTCTGACGCTGATCGAGTTGCTCGGACAGGTGTACGAGCAAACCGGAGACAGGGAGGCTGCCGCGGCGCAGTTCGGCGCGATGATCGAGGTCCTCTTGGAGCATCCTGATCCGGAGCAGGCGACGCTGCCGGCCGAACTCTACGAGCGGATCGTGGCCCTGGCCCCTTCAAGTGTCTTCGTCGGCCGGTTTGCGCCGGTCTTCCGGCCCGCCAAGGCCGATGATGTGGAACGCGAGGCTGTCATCGCCGCAGGCCAGGCCGACGACGGCATTCCGGTCGTCTCCGGCGGCGCACCCCTGGCGCCTCCTGTCGAGCGAAGCGGCTCGGGGCCGGCGCATAAGAAGCGCCGGGTCTCCTATCTCTAGCTTGGGACGACCATGGGTCTGCTTGATTTTTTCCACCTGCGCGAGAATCCCTTCCTGATCACCATCGACAGTCGGTTTTTCTATAACGCCCAGCAACATGCTGAGGCGCTGGTGCGTTTGAAGCACGCGGTCGAGAACATGAAGGGGCTGGGGGTGGTGGTCGGGGATGTCGGGGCCGGCAAGACGACCTTGGCAACGCAGTTGCTGGAAGAACTCGACACGGAGGCCTACGAAGCGGCGCTCCTGATCGTCATCTATACGGAGGTGACGTCGGAATGGATGTTGCGGAAGATTGCCTTACAGTTGGGGGTGCCGACTCCCGGCGAGACCAAAACCGAGCTGCTGACGCAGTTGGCGAACCGGTTGGAAGAATTATCCGAAAGCGGAAAGAAGGCCGTGGTGTTGATCGATGAAGCGCAGATGTTGCGCAGCCGTGAATTAATGGAGGATTTCCGCGGCCTGCTGAACATCGAAGTGAACGGCCGCAAGGCGGTGACCTTCGTGCTTTTCGGCCTTCCGGAACTCGATGCCGTGCTGGCCCTCGACCGGCCGCTGTTTCAGCGGGTGGCCATTCGCTATCAACTGACCGAACTGGACGTGGTCGGGACGGAGGCCTACGTGGCGTACCGATTGGGCATCGCGGGAGGGCAGGAAGGGACGTTTGCGTCGGACACGTTCCCCGTTATTTGGCGCTATTCCAAAGGCACGCCTCGCCTCATCAACACGCTCTGCGACAACGCGTTACTGGAAGCCTATCTGAGGAAACAGGAGCGGATCGAGGAGGCCCTGATCCACGAAGTCGCCAGGGACCTTCGGCTGGATACGTGAGCGCGAAGCCTCAAACAAGCTAAGAGCGTATAAACCGCCCTTTCTTAAGCGACGCGGTTCGGCGCGGGCCGTCCTTCCAGGACGGCCCGGATATTCTCGATGCAAACCAGACCCATCCGGACCCTTGCGCTCAGCGTGGCCGAGCCGAGGTGCGGCAGCGTCACGACCTTCGTGAGCGAGCGGAGATCCGGGTGAAGCGCCGGCTCCTCTTCGTAGACGTCCAGCCCGGCGCCGGCCAAACGGCCTTCACGAAGGGCGGCGACGAGGGCTGCTTCATCGAGGACCGGGCCACGGGAGGTGTTGAGGAGGAACGCCGTCGGACGCATGAGCCGCAGTTCCGCCGCGCCGATCAGGTGGCGGGTCTCCGCCGTCAGGGGAACGTGGAGGCTGACGAAGTCCGACCGGGTCAGAACCTCCGGCAACGAAGCCTGCCGCCATGTGGGGTCCGAGGCCGACGGGGCCAGGGCTCTGCGGTTGCAGTAGAGGACCGGCATGCGGAATCCGACGGCTCGCCTGGCCACCGCGCTGCCGATCCGGCCCATGCCGACGATGCCGAGCGTTTTCCCGTAGACGTCCGCGCCCAGCAACTGCGTCGGCTCCCATCCCGTCCAGGCTCCTTGCCGCACCAGGCCATGGCCTTCCGGAATGCGGCGGGCCGTGGCCAGCAACAGTGCCCAAGTCAGGTCCGCCGTGGCCTCGGTGAGGACATCGGGGGTGTTGGTAACGACGATCCCGCGCTCTTTCGCGGCCTCCAGATCGATGTTGTTATATCCAACGGCATAGTTGGCGATCACGCGGAGGTGAGGCGCCTCGCGCAACACGTCGCGGTCGATCTGTTCCGTCAAAGTGCAAATGGCGGCTTGCGCCTCCCGCAAGCCTTGGCGCAAGGACGCGCTTCCCGGCGGGAGGGGGGCCGGTTGGGAGACGAGGCGGAATTCTTCCGCGATCGCCGCCATGACGGGAGGGGGCAGGAGTCTGGAGAGATAGAGAGCCGGCAGAGACATCGTTGCGCAGCATCTTAGCCGATCCCTGGAAGGGCCACAATACGCGCGGCTTGCCTGTCATGACGTCCTGGATTTGTCCTGATTTCATGCGGCTAGCGTTGGGAATGACTGCCTTGACTTGATGTCGTCCCCTTTGTTAGACTGCCGTGCTAAGTACTTGAAAGAAGCAGACTATTTCATTTTCTCTGTCAAGTTTGCAGGAACCATGAGGGACACAATGAAGGAGTGGTTGTTCAACGAGGGGTTCGTGCCCGATCGTCTGATGCTTCGAGCCCAAGGCAATCCGGATGAATGGGGGGCGGGGGATTCGACGGAGCAGGAGGAGCTGCCCCCGGCTCCAACGAACGTGGCTGCCAAGCCAGGCAATGGACGGGTCACGATTTCCTGGGACCCCGTTCCTGACGCCATGTACTACAACCTCTACTTCCAAACGACCAAGGGCGTCCAGATCAAATTCTCCGAGTTGACCCGCCCGATCGCCAGTGCGGCGGACTTCAGTCCGGTCATCGGCGTGACCAAGGAAAAGGGCAATTTAATCGAAGGGGCGACGAGCCCCTACGTGCACGACGACCTTGCCAACGGCACCTGCTATCACTACGTCGTGACGGTCGTCACGCCGCAGGGCGAGAGCCCGGAGTCCGTGGAAGTCATGACGGTCCCGGCCCCCTATCTGGTGGCCATGAAGATCGGCCAGCCGGGGGTGGACGACGGGGAGTTCAACTCTCCGACCGGCATCGCCTTGGACAAGGATGGGAACATCTACGTCGCCGATACGGACAATCACTCGATTCAAAAGTTCGACAAGGACGGGAAGTTCCTGGCCCGGTGGGGCGGCGAGGCCAGCGACCAGGAAGGGCTCTTCTACTATCCCCGCGGGCTGGCCACGGGGACCGAAGGCCATGTGTACGTTGCCGACAGCGGGAACAACCGGGTGCAGAAGTTCGATGCCGACGGCAACGTGATGCAAGCCTGGGGGAAATTCGGGTTTGCGTGGCGCGGGGCCGGCATGGGCAAGTTCGATGTGCCCTGGGGATTGGCCACGGACAAGGACGGCAACCTCTACGTCTCCGACACGAGCAACGCGCGCATTCAGAAGTTCCAGTCGGACGGGACGCCCGCGATGAAATGGGGACGGGACGGCAGTTTCGACGGCGCCTTCTTTTTCCCGCGCGGCGTCGCCGTGGACTTCGTCGGCAACATCTTTGTCGCGGACGAGGGCAACCATCGCATCCAGAAGTTCGACTCCCGTGGGAGCTTCCTGGCCAAGTGGGGCAAGGAGGGCGGCGGGCCCGGGCAGTTCAAAGCTCCCTGGGGCGTGGCCTGCGATGCGCTGGGCAACGTCTACGTCGTGGACAGCGGCAACCACCGCATCCAGAAGTTCGACGGCAACGGCACGTTCATTTGCGCCTGGGGCAACCGCGGCGTCACCGAAGGGCAGTTGAACTTTCCTTACGGCGTCGCGGTGGATCGGGAGGGCTGTGTCTACGTCGTGGACAGCGGCAACGCCCGCGTTTTGAAATATGCGCCGACCGAGGAGGAGATCCAGAAGGCGGCGCAGTTGGGGCCGAAAGAGGCGACCGATCAGCCGGCTCCTCGGAGCGTGGCCGCCAAGCCGGGGGACACCGAAGCGGTGTTGAGTTGGATGGAGGTGCCCGGCGCGCAGTCCTACAACCTCTATTTTCACACGCAGTCGGGCGTGACCACGCAGACCGGGACGCGCATCGAAGGGGTCACGAGCCCCTATGTCCATACGGGGTTGAGCAACGACACCTCCTATTATTACGTCCTCACGGCCGTCTACGAAGACGAACGGGAGAGCCTGCCCTCCGACGAAGTCATGGTCACGCCGGTGCTCATCGATATTTCCGCGCCGCAGAACCCGATGGTGGTCATCAACCACGGGGCTTTTATGACCAGCACGCCCGATGTGGTGCTCACGGTTTCGGCCAACGACAGCGATACCGGCGTGGCGGCCTATTACCTGTCCGAAAATCCCATGGCGCCGACCGCGGGGGTGCCGGGCTGGGTGGATGTCGCGCCGGAACTGAAGTTCGGCGCCACGGTCCCCTTCACGCTCTCCCCCGGCGACGGCGGCAAGACGGTCTATGCCTGGTTCAAAGACGTCGGCAACAACGTGTCGGTTCCGGCCAGCGCCTCGATTCTGGTCAACACCTCCGGCTACCTCTGCGTGTCCAAGTGGGGCAAGCCGGGCCGGGGCGCTTCGCTGTTGCACGGCGGTGAGTTCTTGGCGCCGCTCTACGGCCTGGCGATCGACCAGCAGGGCTCTTTGTTCGTCGTGGACAACGGGAACAACCGGGTCCAGAAGTTCGACAACAACGGGGCCTTCATCATCCTGTGGGGCAGCTTCGGGGCGGCGAACGCCAACTTCCACAATCCCACCGGCATCGCCTGCGACGCCAAGGGCGACGTGTACGTGGTGGACACGAACAACCATCGCGTGCAGAAGTTCGACGGGAAGCTGGGCGGCTACCTCATGAAGTTCGGTTCCCGTGGCAACGGGGAAGGCCAGTTCAGCTCGCCCTGGGGGATCGCCGTCGATCGCGTGCGCGGCTACGTCTATGTCGTCGACAGCGCGAACTTCCGGGTGCAGAAATTCGACCTGCAGGGCGAGTTCATCATGCAGTGGGGCAGCTTCGGCACCAACGACGGCCAGTTTTATTTCGCGCGGGGGATCGCGGTGGACCAGAGCGACGGGGCGGTCTACGTCGTGGACATGGGCAACCACCGGGTCCAGAAGTTCGACACCAGCACCAACGTCCTGCCGCAGCTGATTACGAAGTGGGGCAGCAACCTCGGTCCCGGCCACGCCAGCAGCCCTCAGGCGCAGGACACGGGCCACTTCCGGTCGCCCTGGGGCATTGCGGTGGACGGGCAGGGCGATGTCTACGTGACGGACACCGGCAACCAACGGGTGCAGAAGTTCGATCGCGAGGGCAACTACATCACCCAGTGGGGCGGCTTCGGCAACGGCGACGGACAGTTCAATTTCCCGTACGGCGTCGGGGTGGATGCGAAGGGCAGCGTGTTCGTGGTGGACAGTGGCAACACGCGCGTCCAGCAGTTCATGCCGTCTGACGAAGGCAGCGAACGCCTGCAAGACGACGCGCAGACCGCCGAGGCCCTGAACGACAAGCCGGCCGAGGCGCGCCGGTAACCTGCGTCGAAGGGTCCGTTTCCGACGGATAAGCCTGAACAGGAGATTCATGCTGGATAAAGATGTGCGAGTCGGGCTCACCTTCGACGACGTGGTCCTGGTGCCGGCCAAATCGGAGGTGATTCCCAGCGAGGTGGACACCCGGACACGCGTCTCGCGGAACATCACGATCAACATCCCCATCGTCAGCGCGGCCATGGACACGGTGACCGAAGCGCGGTTGGCCATTGCGTTGGCCCGGGAAGGCGGCATCGGCGTGGTGCACCGCGTCCTGGCTCCCGCCGACCAGGCGGCCGAAGTGGACAAAGTCAAGAAGTCCGAGAGCGGGATGATCTTCGATCCCATTACGATTGCTCCGGAGCAGACGATCCGGGACGCCCACGAGATCATGACGAAGTACCGGATTTCCGGCATTCCCGTGACCAAGCAGGGGAAGCTGGTGGGCATCCTGACGAACCGCGACTTGCGGTTTGAAACCCGGATGGAGCTGAAAGTCTCCCAGGTGATGACGAAGGAGAAGCTGGTCACCGCGCCCGAAGGCACCAGCCTGGAAAAGGCGCGGGAAATCCTCCACGAATATCGCATCGAAAAATTGCCGGTCGTGAACAAGAAATTCGAGTTGAAGGGCTTGATCACGATCAAAGACATCGAGAAGCGCATCAAGTATCCGCACGCCTGCAAGGATGCGCACGGCCGCCTGCGGGTGGCTGCGGCGATCGGGGTGGGGGCGGATGCCGAACAGCGGTTGGCGCTGCTCGTGAAGGCCGGCGTGGACCTCGTGGTGGTGGATACGGCCCACGGCCATTCCAAGAGCGTGCTGGAGACGGTGAAGGCGGTCAAACAAAAATACCCGTCGCTGGATGTCGTGGCGGGCAACATTGCGACGGCGGGCGCGGCGAAGGATCTGGTCAAAGCCGGCGCCGATGCCGTGAAGGTGGGTGTCGGTCCCGGGTCGATCTGCACGACGCGGATC
>VGXD01000078.1 GCA_016873525.1 Nitrospira sp.
GGTGTGCAGGCGACGCGCAGATGCGGTATGATGAGCGCCGATTCACGAACCGAGGAGCGCACCATGGCCACTCAGCATCCCCCAGCCGGCAAGCCGCCCGAAGGCGCCGGCAAATCGCCGACCAG
The DNA here is from genome assembly GCA_016873525.1 of Nitrospira sp. Classification (GTDB taxonomy): domain Bacteria; phylum Nitrospirota; class Nitrospiria; order Nitrospirales; family Nitrospiraceae; genus SCVQ01. The sequence goes on from VGXD01000078.1 coordinate 126, forward strand.
CGAGACCGGCACGGCTCAGGACGTCGAACTGCTCAAGGTCGAGGTCACCCGCAGCGGGCAAAAGGTGAACGCCCAGTGGGCGATTCATCCGCAGATCAAGCACGACTTATCGCCGGAGGAGTGGAAAGAAGTCTCCGACTTGATGGCCAAGGTGGCCGGCATCGTGGGGCACCGCTTTGCCCAAGTCCTGGGCGAGGCGGAACCGGACCAGCCGGGGTCTGCCTAAACGGCGCTAGGCGACCCGTGGCGCGTGAACAAACCAATTGCCCGACCGATCGCCCACGACTCATCACCTCTCACGTAGGAGTTGATTATGGACACCTACTACCATCCCCACGACCTGGACAAATTCGCCGACATGGGCAAGGGCAACAAGGAACTCTGGGAGAAGTTCATGGGCTACTACCGCGCCGTCTTCGCCGAAGGCGCGCTGACCGAGCGGGAAAAAGCCTTGATCGCCCTCGGCGTCGCGCACGGCGTGCAATGCCCCTATTGCATCGACGCTTACACGCAGGCCTGTCTGGAGAAGGGCTCCAACATCGAGGAGATGACCGAGGCAGTCCACGTTGCTTGCGCCATACGCGGCGGGGCGTCCCTCGTCCACGGAGTCCAGATGCGCAACGTAGCCGAGAAGCTGTCGATGTAAGCGGGGAGATGGCAAAGAGTTTTCAGTTTTTGCCCCGCTCATATAACATGTCACAACAAGGAGGGCCGGCCGTGGCCGATTCCGATCTGCAGCAGAAGCTCGATGCCATCTTCAACGCTCATATGGAGGCCGAACTCGCCGGCAACCTCGACAAGACACTGGCGACGATGGCGCCCAATCCACACCTCGTGACCGTGCCGACGATGGTGGGAGGGCAGGGCCCGGAGAGCGTGCGAACGTTCTATGCGAAACGGTTGATCGGCCAGTTCTTTCCCCCGGACGTCAAGTTCGAGACGATCTCGCGGACCTACAGCCGCGAGCGGCTGGTCGATGAACTCATCATCTCCTTTACGCACACCACCAAGATCGACTGGATGCTCCCCGGCATCAATCCCACCGGCAAGCGTGTCGAAGTGGTCTTTGTCGTGATCGTCGGAATAGACGGCGACAAGGTCTCCTACGAACACATCATGTGGGACCAAGCGAACGTGCTGGTGCAAATTGGCCTCCTCGACCCGATCGGCCTCCCGGTCACCGGAGCCGGTGCGGCGGCGAAGCTCAGAAATCCCGCCTTGCCCGATCCCTTCTTCAATGAAGGATAGAGAGATAAGCAATTACGTGCGCGCTTGACGAACGGCGGACGGCTCCGCGGACGGCCTCAATGCGGCTCCTGCCTTGATGCCATTTTCGGTCGGTTTCGTACTCCGCCGCGCCGGGAAGATCAACGGACCGGCGCCGCTCCAGCCCTACCGCTCCTGACACCTCTTCCCCGCAGAGGCCGATCCGCTCCACGCCCATCCGTTCCAACCGCGCACTGATCTATGCCCATGTGCTCAATCGATGAAAACGAGGAATGCGAAGCCCGGGGGGTCAGCCCTTCGCAGCCATAATGGAGCCATGCCGATCTGTATAGTACGCCCTTCCCGTGTTGTGGAGAGGGTTGACAAGTGATGGAACGTACGCAATAATTTCCGCCCGGATGGCAGACTACCGTGCGCGCTATGCCGGTCAGTATATTCAATAGTTGGACCGCAGGGGAACAAGGAGGGTGGTGATGGGGCGGAGAAAGAAGGGCGCCGTACGGCGCGGCCACGGGGCAATGTGCAACGTCTGTGGGCGGAACTGTGGCAAGGGCGGCGCGCTGAAGAAGCATGTGGAAGGTGCGCACGACGTAACCTACGACACCTACATGAAGTGCTTTTACCAGGGCGTTGCCACGATCATCGCGAATTCATGGGATGATTCGGTCTCGACATCCAACAGCAAGACGGTCGTTACGCACGTCTTGGTCCGCCGGTTTGTCGGAGACCCAGGACCAAGAGGCGTCCCAAGAGCCGCTCGGCCGGCTCGCTGAGGCCATCGTGCCGAGCGTGGAACTTGAGTGGAAACGATTCACCGGCTTTCTGGCGCTTCGCGAAGCGTTCCGGGCCACGCCGTGCCTCTACCTCCAAACCGACCCGCAGGAGTGCGTCCTCCGAGTCGGCGAAAGCGACGATCCCTGGAATCGTTATAAGGGCGGAAGCGCTTATGCATTGGAGGCCGCCATACATGGCTCCGGCAATCTGTTCTTTGCGGCTGCTGCCCCTAAGGACCAGACTGAGCGCAGGGCCCTGGAGGCGACGCTGATCTATGATCTCCAACCGCGCTACAACAATCAGCACCGTGACTTTCCACCGGTGCGGCGCGTGGACTACGTTCATCAAGGCGCGATCCCGCGCGGCCTGCGGCCCTCGGTCCAACAACAGGCTTGAGCGGCCGGCTCGGCGCCGGCCGCTCAGCCTGGGCGTTAGCCACATCTTGTTGCGTCGGCTTCTATGCCCCTCTTGTTCGTCGCCATTGTCCTTCTCACGGTCATCACGGTGGTGTGGCTCGTGGTGTCCCGCCGGCAGTCGCTGCCCTGCCCGGTCTGGCTACGCTGGTTCGTCGAGCTTGATAATCCCTTCGCGAGAAACAACCGCGCATCGGTGATCCTCGACCATCTCGATCTTCAGCCTGGCATGACGGTCCTGGATCTTGGATGCGGCCCCGGCAGACTCACGGTGCCGGCTGCGCAACGAGTGGGCCGGGACGGCCGAGTGGTCGCGGTGGACCTTCAAGCGGGCATGCTCGCCAGAGCGAAGGAAAAAGCTCGCGCGGCTGATCTGTCCAACATCGAATTCGTCCAGGCTGGAGCCGGTGAAGGGAAACTAGGTCTTGGCCGGTTCGACCGGGCGATACTCGTCACGGTCTTGGGCGAGATTCCGGATCGCACAGGGGCGCTGAGAGAGATTTTTGACGCCCTGAGACCGGGCGGCATCCTGTCCGTAACCGAAACTCTGTTCGACCCTCACTACCAGAGCCGTCAGACTGTTGCGCGGCTGGCCGGTGAGGTCGGCTTCAAAGAACGAGGGTTCTTCGGCAATCGTCTGGCCTTTACCGTGAATTTGGAGAAACCCACCAGCGGCCGGCAAGCCACGTAATCTGCTCGCCTCGCTCGCACAGAGATACCGTGAAACACAAGCGCATCATCGTCACCCGCTACGGAGGGCCAGAGGCACTTCAGGTGCTCGAAGAAGAGTCCCCGGAACCGAAGGCTGGTGAAGTACGGGTGCGAGTGTTGGCCGCTGGTGTGTCCTTGCCCGACCTGATGATGCGCGAGGGCATTCATCCCGAAACACCCCCTCTGCCCTTCACACCTGGATGGGATCTGGTCGGCGTGGTGGATCGGCTCGGCGACGGTGTCTCTGGACTCGAACCAGGCCAGATCGTTGCTTCGCTGCCAATCTTCGGCTCGTACGCGGAGTTCGTCTGCCTGCCGCCACGTGACCTGGTGCCGGTGCCGGACGGGTTGGACACAGCCGAAGCCGTCAGCCTCGTGCTGAACTACGTCACGGCGTATCAGATGCTGCATCGTTCCGCTCAGGTCAAACCTGGCCAGCGCGTGCTGATCCATGGCGCGGCGGGCGGGGTCGGCTCGGCGCTCTTGCAGCTTGGCCGTCTCGCCGGGCTGGAGATATACGGGACCTGTTCATCGCGAGGGGCGTCGGCTGTTTCCGACCTGGGCGGTACCCCGATTGATTATCAGCGTCAGGACTTCGTGACAGAAATTCACCGCCTCACGGGCGAGGGTGTAGACGTCGTCTTTGACAGCATCGGCGGCTCGCATATCTGGCGTTCACGCAAGGCTCTCCGTCCTGGCGGGACGGTCGTGGCCTATGGCCTGACTGGTTCGCTACGTGGGGGGCGATTGGCCTCAGGTCGTTCCGGTGGTCGTCATCGCTTTCGTGCCATCGCGATCTTCGGGTTGTACATCGCCGGCGGCTGGCTGTTCCCGGGGCGGAAACGGGTGGTCCCCTACAGCATCCAGTGGCTCAAACGGCTGAGACCGGCGCTGTTTCGACAAGATTTGATCGCCCTGTTCGACCTCCTGCAACAGCAGAAGATCAAGCCGCTCATTGCGCGGCGCTTTCCCCTCACCGAGGCAAGACAGGCGCAGGAGCTGCTCGGGACGGGAGGCGTGACGGGCAAGATTGTGCTCGTGGGTGATGGGTCCTCGCTTGAATCAGGTGCGGCGTAGCAACGGCCCGCAGTGGTTCGTGGGTCACGCAGCTCGGAAGGCTTCGAACACCCGGTCGCCTTTCGCCGCCAGGTAAAAGTCGCTTTCCGTCAGTCCGTTGATCTTGTGGGTCCAGAGTTCGACCTTGCACTTTCCCCAAGCCAGGTGCAGATCCGGATGATGCCCCTCCGCCTCGGCCACCGCCCCCACCTTGTTGACAAAGTCCAAAGCCTGGGCGAAGTCCTTGAACGTGTAGAGCCGTTCCAGATGGCCGTCCTTGTTGACCTGCCAGCCTCGGTCGAGCTGCTTGAGCAACTCCTGGGCCTTGGCCGGTTCCAACGGAGGCACGCCGCCGCGACAGGGCACACATTGCTTATCTGCTAAACTCATGATGTCCTCCTTGCTGAAGTACTTCGGCTCTTCCGCCCAAGGGCTCACGGCACTGAAGCTCCGTCACTGGTCCTCGCTTTCCTGGGCTTCTTCTCTACCATGACGTGCTATGGTAGGGGAGTCCTCGGATAAAAGAAAGCCCTGCACCACTTGCAACGAAAGGCGTGAGGGATGCTTCGCATCGGACATCGCGGCGCTGCCGGGTACGTCACGGAAAACACCCTCGCCTCCATCGCCAAGGCCGTCGAACTCGGCGCCGACCTGGTCGAACTGGATGTGCTGGCAACGCGCGACGGCCGGCTCGTGGTCTTTCACGATCGACGCCTGGACCGGCTGACCACCGGCAAGGGGCTTGTCGCGGAGACGGTCTGGGCCGACCTGCGCCGCTTGACCGTCACCGGCGGCCACAGGATCCCGACGCTGGAAGAAGCCGTCGCGGCGGCGGAGGGAAAAGTCGGGCTGATGCTGGAGTTGAAGGCCCAGGGAATAGCCGATCAACTCAGCGACGCCATGACGCGGATCGGCTTCGCCGGTCCGCTGATCTACGCCTCATTCTTCCACGATGACCTGCAACGGCTGCGTCGGCTCCAGCCGAAGGCCCACACCCTGGCCTTGATCGTCGGCCGACCGGTGCATCCGGCTACCTTTGCCTTGGACGCCAAGGCGACCCATGTCGGCATTGCCTTCGAGACACTCGACCACCCTTACGTGGAGACGCTCCATGCGGCAGGGATCAAGGTTTTCGCCTTCACCGTCAACGATCCGACCGACATTCAACGGATGGCACAACTCGGCGTGGACGGGATCGTCTCGGACTTTCCGGATCGAATATCGCGCTGAGCTTCCGGCCTGTTGCCGGATCGTCTTCTAGGAACGAGGAGAAAAAAGAAAGGCCAACTCACTGAGGAGCGGTAGGCTTTGCAGGCGAAGGGGGCGCCGACCGGCTGGCTTCCGGCTCTTCTTTTTGCTTGATCCGCACGTAGGGAATCAGTCGTTCGACCTCGTCCAGGCCTCGGACCGCATCATAGACCTGGTCATACTCCTCGCGCGACTGCGCGACGCCGAGCAGGTAGACCGTCCCGTTGATCGAACGCCAACGGTAATTGACCACGCTTGTGGTCGAAGCCGCCATGATCGCGGCCTTGATCTTCATTTCGATGACTATGTCCCTGGCGGTGGTCGCAACGCCGACATCCTCGGTGATCTGAATCTCGTTGATGACTCTGCGCACGCCCGGCACGGATCGGGCCAAATCTTCCGCCTCTTTGTCCTCCGCCGCTTCTTTCACGGCCCCGGTCAGCAACACGTCTCCCTGATAGACATCGGCGCTGACGTTCACCAGCAAGCCCTTGGCCCCCGTGGCGAAGGCTTGCAGGATTTTCGTCTTGACGACCAGATCGTCCCCCACTTCGCCGAGCGTCCGCTCTTCCAGGGCCGTCCCGACCGCCGTAACCACGACCTGCGCTCCCGTCGTATAGGGATTGGGCAAGAGATAGTCGCAGCCGGTCAGGAATCCGGCGATCAGGAGGAATACAGGGGAACGGAGAGGGGACATAGCCAGAAGCATAGGAGGAGAAGGGGAAAAAAGAAAGCTTCCAGCCTGTTTCCGACAGCAGGGAGACTATTCCGCCCGCCTGTGATCGAAGCGGGCGGCTCACACGAAGTGCGGTATGGCTTGCCGGCCGGAGCGGCAACGGAAAATCGCCCGCCGCCGCTTAAGCTATAGCGGGCAGCCTTCAAGACCGCGAAGGCTGGTGGAGGCGAGGGGATTTGAACCCCTGTCCGAAGACCTTCAGTGCAACGGATCTACATGCGTAGCCGATTGTTTTGGTTTCGCAGCCGCCCACGCCCATCGGCAGGCTTAGAACAGCCGCTAGCCCAGTGTGTTCTCGTCCTCAGCCGCTGAGCACCGGCTTTGGACCAGCCTGCTGCATCGCGCCCCTTCCACCCCCGCAGGCATCAGGCGGAGGGACGTCGCAGTTAGTTAAGCTGCGAGTGCCAGTTCTTGATTGGCAGTTGCTATTTTCCCGGAGGTTTTACGAGACCCCGAGAGCTCGGCATGCACCGCTGACTTCTTGATCCCCGTCGAATCCGGTCGCCCCCTTTGTTTGATTACGACGTCTGCTCTCACTCTACCCTAGAGTTGGCGTGTTTACCAGTTAACCCCGAAATGATCGTCTTCAAGCCTCCTCAGTCCTCGCGGCGCGCAAGAACCGGCCGCCTCACCGCCTCGGCGGCGTGCGCAAACGTGCCGCTCGTTATTCCTCGCGGCGCGCACCCTTCATGGCCCGCTGCACCTCGCGTCCGGCCTCCCGCTCCTTGGTGGATTCCCTACGGTCGTACTGCTTCTTGCCCTTGGCCAAGGCCAGCTCGACCTTGGCCCTGCCGTTCGGGCTGAAATAGATGCGAAGGGGAATCAGCGTCAGCCCCTTTTGCTGGGTCTGCCCCAGCAGCCGGCTGATCTCCTTGCGATGAAGCAGGAGCTTGCGCGGCCGCAGGGGATCGGTGTTCGCGATGTTCCCGTGGCTGTAGGGGCTGATGTGGCAGTGGTGGAGGAACACCTCGCCGTGGTCCACGCTGGCGTAGCTGTCCTGGAGATTGACCTTCCCCTCGCGCAGGGACTTGACCTCGGTCCCCCTGAGCGCGATCCCGGCCTCCAGCTTCTCTTCGATGTGATAGTCGTAGTAGGCCTTGCGGTTCGTGGCCACGACTTTCTCACCGCTGTCTTTGTCCCTGGCCATAGACCGTCACTATAACATGGAGGCCCGCACAGGAGCATAGGTACGCTTGACAGGGCTTCTGCGAGAGCGGATAGTTACGTGAAATTTGCACCTGCCGCAATTCTCGAAAACTTCTCGGTGACGGAGCGCATACACTATGAAGAAGGCGTCGTCGAAGAGAAGGGATGACGACTTACGGCCGGAATACGATCTCTCCCGGCTCAAGGGAGGAATCCGCGGAAAATATTACCGTCAGGCGACCGCCGGGACGAACCTGGTATTGGTTGACCCCGAGCTCGCTGATGTCTTCCCGGACACCGAATCCGTGAATCGCGCCCTACGTCTGCTGGTCAACACCGCGAGGATTGCCGCGCCTGGCATTCGTGGTCGGAATCGCGCATCCCACAAGCGGCCTGTACGGACCGCGCGAAAACGTGTCCGCTCCGCCACATTGCGCTAGACGCGCGCACACGAGTCGAGGTGATGGTGGGCGAGCCCGTCCGGATCGTGCGAGAGTTGCAGGGATTCTCTCAGAGCAAACTCTCCAGGCTCACCGGCATCGCCCAGTCCCACCATAGTCCTTGTGCTTCACGGGTGGAATATCAGCAAATCCTCAGCGGCCTAACAGAGCGTGTGGATTTCATTTTCCATCGCCCGTCACTATGGCTCGTCGGTCCGCATCAGGGGCATGGATACACTTGACAGGGCTTTGATAAGAGGGAATAGTTACGAGTCTCTTTTGGCTTATGAGGCTTGGAGGGCTAGGTAATGCCTATTGTCAGAAATGAGGTCGATTCTCAGTGCTTTAACAGAAAAGCACATCTCCCTTACGAGCTTCGATTAAAAGATTTTGAAATGGCCATGCAAGACATCTACGACTTTTTTCACGATGTGAACCGTGGCTTGGTGCAGCGTGGGTTACTTCGACTCGATGATATGCTCCGGCCCGCGATCATGTCTGGAGTTCTCTCTGATATGCTCACGGCCAGCCTTGCGAAGCACTCCCGCACCCTGACCGTAAACCTTTACCATAATGGCCACCCGGACCTAATTGTTAGTGGCGTCTACCCTGACAACAAGGTGA
>VGXD01000079.1 GCA_016873525.1 Nitrospira sp.
TCTCACCCGACTGAAGCGAACCAGGCCTCCGCCGCCCCCCCGGCCACGACGCGCTGGCGCATCGCCCCCGCTCCGTTTCTCCTCTCTGCCGAACAAGTGGCCTTTCTCGGCAAGCTGGGCAATCACCTGCTCGCCTTTTACCGAGCGCTCAACCGTCTCTATGTGGACAGTGTCCGGGGCGCGCAACCGGCTTGGGTAGCGGCCTACCTCGATCAGGGCAAGCCGGACTCGTTGATCGCCTACAGCCGCATGAAGCGTTTTCGGGACCTCCTCCCCGGAGTCATCCGCCCGGACCTCATCCCCGTCGAGGACGGCCCCGGGGGACACAGCCTGGTAATCACCGAACTGGACTCCGTGCCGGGCGGCATCGGATTGACCGGCGCGTTAGCCGAAGCCTACGGGCAACTGGAGCAGCGGCCAGGCTCCTCCACGCTTCGCCCTTCACCCTTCACGCCTCACGTTGACATCGTCGGCGGCCCAGACGGGATCATCCGGGGTTTCGCCGCGATGCTGCGGCACCACCTGGAGGACCGCGCCGGCTGTGTGGCCATTGTCGTCTCCGAGGAAGCCAAGGAATACCGGCCCGAGATGACCTGGGTCGCGGCCAAGCTCGCAGAACAGGGCATCGAGGCCTGCTGCGTGGAGCCCCGCCAACTTCGCTTCACGGAAGAGGCCTTGCTGGTAACGAGCGAGCAGGGAGACCGGCCGGTGGCGCTGCTCTATCGCTTCTTCGAACTCTTCGACTTGAAAAACGTGCCCAAGTCCGAATTGATCCTGTACAGTGCGAAGAAGGATCGGACGATCGTCACCCCGCCCTTCAAGCCGGCTTTGGAAGAGAAGCTGGCCTTTGCCTTGTTCCACCACCCGATCCTGACCCCCTTCTGGCGGCGCGAGTTGGGCGAGGACACCTTCGAGATCCTGGCCGGCCTGATGCCCCGCACCTGGATCCTGGACCCCCGCCCGCTCCCTCCGACCGCGGTGATCCCCAATCTGCGCGTGGCCGGGCGGGCCGTTGCCGACTGGCAGGACTTGGCCGGCGCCTCGCAAAAAGACCGGCGCTACGTCGTCAAGCCCTCCGGCTTTTCCGAATTGGCCTGGGGCAGCCGGGGCGTCTCGGTGGGCCACGACTTGCCCCAGTCGGACTGGGCCGCAACGCTGGACACCGCCCTGGCCTCGTTCCCCACCACCCCCTATGTCCTCCAAGAGTTTCACAAGGGGCGGCAGTTCGACCTGTCCTATTACGACGAGCGCCTGGGCGACGTCATCCCCATGGCCGGACGCGCGAGGCTCTCCCCTTACTATTTCGTGACCGGCGACCAGGCGGAGCTGGCCGGCGTCCTGGCCACCGTCTGCTCCTTGGACAAAAAAGTCATCCATGGGATGAAAGACGCCATCATGGTGCCCTGCGCAATCGAAACGGCAGTCGAAAAGTTTGAAAGTCGGAAAGTCTAAACATGATGACTTTGGGACTTGCGGACTTTGCAACTTGAACGACTTGTAAACGCATGGCTTTAACCTTCTACCACGTCGCCTGGTGTCCCGACTGCATCGCCGTCCGCGAGAAACTCGCGGCGCTCAAGCTGGCGTACGAAGACGTGGTCGTGCCGGACGCGCGCATGTTTCGCAAGCAGGTCTACGACGTCTCGGGTCAGTACTATGTCCCCGTGGTGAAGGACGGGGACTTCGTGCTGACCGAGACCGACGAGATTCTGGCGTACCTCGACGAGCGGTATGGGGCCGGCGGCGCACAGGCGCCTCGCCCCGCTGCGGCGACGTCCCAGGCCGACCGCAAGCCCGAGACGCTCAGCGAAGACGACCGCTACCCATCCTGTCGCCGGCCGTCGTGACGCGCGTCGATCGACCTTAAGGAGTCCGCATGGAGGCATGGCAAAAAATCCTGGCCGACAGCATCGTGAGGCCCAAGGACCTGGCGGCCAAGTTCGGCGTGGATGAAAAAGAGATCGCAGCCATCGTGGGCGACTATCCCATGCGCATCACCCCGACGGTCCTGGCCACGATCAAGCACAAGGGCGACGCCATCTGGAAACAGGTGGTGCCGGACCCGGTCGAAATGGCCGACTTCGACGCGCCCGACGACCCGCTCGAAGAAGACACGATGAGCCCGGTGCCCCACCTGGTGCATCGCTACCCCGACCGGGCCCTGCTCATGGTGACCAACCAGTGCCCGATCTACTGCCGGTTCTGCACGCGCAAGCGCCTCGTGGGCAAACCCGGCTTTTTGAAGAAGGGCGAGCTGGACCGCGCCATCGAGTACCTCCGCGCCCATACCGAAGTGCGCGACGTGATCCTCTCCGGCGGAGACCCGCTGCTTCTGCCCGATCATTTGCTGGAACGCATCCTCAAGGCCTTGCGATCGATCCCGCACCTGGAGTTGATCCGGCTGGGCTCCCGCGTGCCGGGCACCCTGCCGCAGCGCATCACGCCGACGCTCTGCGAGATCGTCAAGAAATACCACCCGGTCTATATGAATCTGCACTTCAACCATCCGGACGAGCTGACGCCGGAGGTCAAAGCCGCCTGCGCCATGTTGGCGGACGCGGGCGTGCCCTTGGGCGCCCAGACCGTGCTCCTCAAAGGCGTCAACGACGATCCCGACGTCATGAAGCGGCTGATGCAGCAGCTCCTCTTGGCCCGCGTGAAGCCCTACTACCTCTACCAAGCGGACCTGACCAAAGGCACCAATCATTTCCGGACCACGGTGGAAACCGGCATGCAGATCGTCCGCGCCTTGCAAGGCCATACCAGCGGCATGGCGGTGCCCCACTTCGTGATCGACGCGCCGGGCGGAGGCGGCAAGATTCCGATCCTCCCCTCCGATTACCTCGTCCATCTGGATGAAGACGGCGCGGTGCTCAAGAACTATGAGAACAAGACCTTCCACTATCCCCAGCCGTCCGGCGGCAACGGGCGCGAGTTGCCCATGGTCGGCGCGCATCGAAGCGGCGACGCAGGCTCCCTGCGGACCGGCTGCCGGGACGACGGCAACGGAGGCCCGCACAACCGGTGAAACAGGCCAGGCAGCACGGCATCCTGCCGTACCAACACATCAAGCGGCTCATCGCCGACCGGGTCATCCAGTCGGACGCGCCGATCGAGGATCGGCAGATCCAGCCGGCCAGCCTCGACTTGCGCCTGGGGAGAAAAGCCTATCGCCTGCTGAGCAGCTTCCTGCCCGAACGATCCGAAATCAAACACCGCCTGAACGTCCTGGACTTCTACCAGTCCGACCTCGTGATGTACGAAGTGGACCTCACCGGCGGCGCGATCCTGGAGAAAGGCCACGTCTATCTGGTGCCCTTGCTGGAACACGTGGCCCTGCCCAAGACGCTCCGCGCCAGGGCCAATCCCAAAAGCACGACCGGACGGCTGGACGTCTTCACCCGGGTCATCACCGACCTCCATGCCGGCTTCGACGAAATCCGCCCCGGCTATCACGGCCCGCTCTACCTGGAAATCGTCCCCCGGTCCTTCGCCATCAAGGTCAAAACCGGCCTCTCGCTCAACCAACTCCGGCTCGTGCGCGGACCGGCGACCCTGTCCGACACCGCGATCCGCACGCTCCACAAAACCACGCCCCTCCTCTTCCACAACGACCCGGTCGCGGCCGACGGCAAACCGGTGCCGTCGCGCGAACTCCGCACCGACCGGGGGCTCTTCCTGCGGGTGGACCTCCAGGGCTCGGACAAGCGCCACGAGACGATCGTCGGCTACCGGGCCAAGAAGAACAGCCACGTCATCGACCTATCCAAGATCGGCCACTACGCCGCGCTGGATTTCTGGGAGCCGATCCGGCGGCACCGCAACGACAGCCTGCTCTTGGAGCCGGAAGAATTCTACATCCTGGCCTCCAAAGAACGGATCAGCGTGCCGGCTGGCTACGCCGCCGAAATGGTCGCCTACGAGGCGGCCTGCGGGGAGCTGCGGACCCACTACGCCGGCTTCTTCGACCCAGGATTCGGGTACGGCCAGGGGGAGATCCACGGCACCCAGGTGGTCCTGGAAGTCCGTCCCCACGACGTTCCCTTCCTGATCTACGATGGACAAACCTTCTTCAAGGTTGTCTACGAGAAGATGCTGCAGCTTCCCGCCCAAGTCTACGGATCGGCCCTGGGCTCCTCCTACCAGCGACAGGGGCTCACGCTCAGCAAACATTTCAAGACCTAAAAGGCACGACACCCCATGACACCGACCGATCCGATCGATCCGCAGCAGCCCGACGCCGAACCGGTCCCTTCTTCGGCCTCGCCCCGGCCATCGGATGAGCGCGACCGGCGCGACCAGATGGACCGGGAACCGGAAGAGGACCGCCAGTTCAACACCGCCGAAATGATGGTCGGCGTGGCGATGATGTTCGTCGGCTTCTTAAACGTCCTGCTGTCCATCAGCGGCGGTTTCGAGATCAACGTCGTCCCGCTGCTGCTCTATTTCGCCGGCATGGCGGTCTGGGCCCATGCCACGATCGCCAACCTCGCGATTCGTTACACGGTGATCACCGTCGCCGTCACCTTTGCCCTGGGATTCTTTCACTACGGCGAGGTGCTGTTCTGGCACAAGCAGGTGGTCTTTTGGGCCACGATCGCCATCGTGGCCTACTTCATGTTCCAACCGGCTCTGGAAAAAAAGAAGGGCGACAGGTAATCGGGCCCCGTCCAAGCCCCATGACCATCAGCGTCATTCTGCCGACCCTCGATGAAGCGCAGACCCTGCCCCAGACCTTGGCCCGGACGCTGGCGCTGGACTTCGACGAAGTCCTCGTCGTGGACGGCGGCAGCCGCGATCGCACGCAGGACATCGTGCGGGAGCTGCAAGCGCCGGGTTGCCCGTCTCACGTTGACGGCTCGGAACCCGACGCCCGGAATCGGACCCTTCGCCTGTTGACCGCTCCGCCGGGTCGCGCCGCACAGATGAACGCCGGAGCTTCCGCCGGTCGGGGAGAGGTCTTGTTGTTCCTGCACGCCGACACGCAGCTCCCGCCCGATGCAAAGCCGGCCATTCTACAGGCGCTGCGAGAGCCGGCCTGCGTGGGAGGACGCTTCGATCTGCGGTTCGAGCGGGACAAAGGCTTGGCCTGGCTGATCAGCCGCCTGATCAACCTTCGCTCGCGCAGCACCGGCATCGCCACAGGCGATCAGGCGTTGTTCGTGAGACGCGAGGTCTTCGAGCGCATGGGCGGCTTCACGGCCATCCCGATCATGGAAGATGTGGACTTCAGCCGACGCCTGAAACGGATGGGGCGGATTGCGGCCCTCCGAGCCCAGGTCGTCACCTCCTATCGCCGCTGGGAGTCCTGCGGGCCGATCCGCACGATCCTCTTGATGTGGAGCCTCCGGTTGCTCTACTGGCTCGGCGTCAGTCCGCAACGGCTCAGCCGTTTGTACGTCACCGTGCGGTAACCCCTCGTGAGAGGTGCAGCGTGAAGCGTGCAGCGTCAGAGACATCGTTCGTCACACGCCACAAGGCCGCCGAGGCGGCCTTGATCATTTTCGGCAAGGCGCCGATCCCTGGCCAGGTCAAGACCAGACTCTGCCCCCCGCTGACGCCGGACGAAGCCGCCACGCTGCACGGCAGCCTCGTGCTGGACGTGGTGGAACGGAGCCGAGGCCTGGCGAAACTCGACCGTGTGTTTGCCTGTGCCCCGTCGCGGGACCACGTCTTTTTCAAGGTCCTGGGCGAACGGCATGGCCTGGCCCTCATCGACCAGGTCGGCGACGACCTCGGCTCCCGCATGGATCGAGCCTTCAGGGACGTCTTTGCGATGGGCTATCAACGCATCCTGCTCGTGGGGACGGACGTGCCCGCCTTGCAAGCCTCCTCCCTCACCCAAGCGCTCGGCTTGCTCCACAACCATGACGTGGTCCTGGGTCCGGCGCTCGATGGGGGCTATTACCTGATCGGGCTGAAGCAGCCGGTGCCGGGACTCTTCGCCGACATCCCCTGGTCCACCGATCGCGTCTGTGCCGCGACCACAAGCAAGGCGGAAGCGTTGGGATTGAAGACCGCGCTGCTGCCCCCCTGCAGGGACCTCGACACAATCGACGACCTCCTGGCCCTGGCCAAGGAGGCAGGGCCGGCGGCACAAGGCACGAAGCGAGGGGCCAAGGGGTCCGCCTCTCGCCCCGGGCCCCTTGCCCCTGGCCTCTCCGCAAGGACAGCCGGCGTGATTCAGACCTTGGCCGACCGGCTGCGATCCCGCCTGGACGTGACGCCCGAGGCGTGACGCGTGAACGACACAAGAGAAAGAGGTGACGCATGAGTGGCCGAGTCGCTCTGATCACTGGCGGGGCTCGCGGAATCGGGCGGGGCATTGCGCTGGACCTGGCCGCTCAGGGCTGGTCCATCGCCATCTGCTACAGAAACAGCGAACCGGAGGCGGCTGAGACCGGCAAGGCCATCACCGCGCTGGGAGGCCAGGCCCTGGCGCTTCGTTGCGACGTGTCCGATCCCGCCGCAGCCAGACAATTGGTGCAACAGGTGGAGCAGACTTGGGGGAGACTCGACGCGCTCATCAACTGCGCCGGTCCCTACCACCGCGTGAACTTGCTCGATGAGACGCCCGAGGGCTGGGCGGAGATGTTCGCCCACAACTTGCACCCGGTCTTTTATCTGGCCCAGGCCGCAGCGCCGGGAATGAAGGCCCGCAAGTCCGGCCGCATCATCACGTTCAGCATGGCCAATGCCGATCAATTGATCGCGCAGACCGAAGTCACGGCCCATTACATCGCCAAAACCGGCATCCTGATCCTGACCAGGACCCTGGCCAAGCTCCTGGCGCCGCACGGCATCACCGTGAACGCGGTCTCGCCGGGCTTCATCGATTCGGGCAGCGCGCCGGCGGAGGAACTGGCCGGCATGGCCAAACGCATCCCCGCCGGCTACATCGGCGAGGTGAAAGACACCGTGGCGGCAGTCCGGTTTCTCTTGTCAGAAGACGCCCGCTACGTGAACGGCACGAATATTCACGTCTCGGGCGGGTGGGGAATATAGAGACGGATGCAACGTCTGGCTAGGCAGTCACACGGACATTGTCGTGCAGGAACTCGGGGGCAAAGTCAGCCCCGTTTGGCCAGACGAGGGTGTGAAATTCGGCATCCACACGAAAGCGTTGAAACAGTTCGATGTCCCGAAGTGGTTCAAACATTGGACCTGTGAGTTCGGGTTTCAAATCGATTTCACCCTCGGTGCCGTCCCGAAACTTCAACCTGACGACATAGCCTGATACGTATTGAGCTTCCGTGACGTGGTAGTCCATCGCGCTCTCCTATTCCAGAGGTGCTATCTTCTTCAAGGGCTGGTGATGGCAAGCAAGCTCCCAGTTGTCTTGGAGTTCGCTCTTGTGTAGCTCATGCCACTCTCGAACCAGCGCCAGCGCCCGCCCAGGCAACTGGCCCGATATGACCGCCCCCGTTTCAATATCAAGAACAGCTTCGAACTCTCCGTAGACGGCGTGGAAATGTGGCCGTCCGTGTTCTCGATAAAAAATCCCTACCACAATTCCAAAGAACCGACTCAATACTGGCATGAGATTAGGATAAGCTCCTTCTCGGGTCGTGGCAAGCGGCTAACGTGCAGGCTCACCGGCACGCCGCTTTCGAGCATCCTAGCTGATTTAGTCCCCGTATTGTAGCAAACGCCTGACAGCATCTTGGCACTCTTTCGATGCTCCAGCCTCACCCGAGTACTGAATGCCTGCCAGCAGACCATTCTTTTTACGACTCATGGTCATCCTAACATTCCGCTGACAGTTGCTCAGCGAGGTGAGCCACAGAACACTCACCTCGCCGGACCTTTTCCATCACTTTCCCAAAACCGCTGCTGATACCTAAATGACGAGGGCGGCTGTTATGCTCTCACTGCGCGCGTTGGACGAGCACTTTCTGAAGTGCGGGTTCCGCGAGCACAAGAGCATAACAGCCGCCCTCGCCACTTTTCTTGACCGATTTACTTGTCGAACGCTTGTTTCAGCAGCGGCTCGACCTCGCCCTTCTTCTCCATCGGATCCAGGATGTCCGTATCCCCGTAGAAGGTTCCGTTGATGAAGACCTTGGGAAGCGTCGGCCAGTTCGTCATCTTGGTCAGAGCCTCCCGCTTGGCCGGGTTCGGCAGCATGTCGATGACTTCGTAGGGGTAGCCATACTTATCGAAGAACTGCATGGTCTCCCGCGTGAATCCGCACATCGGCGCCTGCTTGGTGCCCTTCCCGTAAATCAGAATCTTGTGCGCCTTGATTTCGCGCTGAATCTCGTCGTCGATCGGATTTGCCATCGCACCCTCCTCCTGTCTATCGGTTCGGCCTCATTGCCGCTCGGCCTAATTGCCGTCAATCGTTTCCGCCTTCAATTCCAGCGCATGGATGCGCCCGTCCTTCATCGGTTCCTCCAGCGCCTGATAAATCATCCGGTGCCGGTCGAGCAAATTTTTCTCCTTGAACGTATTGGACACGACCTGCACCATGAGGTG
>VGXD01000080.1 GCA_016873525.1 Nitrospira sp.
TCCACGGTTCGCAAATGTTGAATGATCTCTTCGGGGATGTACCGTTTCTTCGGCATGATGCGACCTCCTGGGTTGCTGGTCCAGACTAACATTGAATCTGGACCAAATCAGCCCGGCTAGGTCAGGTGGATTGAGGGTGCGAGCTTGGTGACTTCGGTGCTTTACTGGTGCAGGTGCTTGAGGGTCGCGGCACAGAGGATGATGAGGAATCCCATCCAGAGCGCCGCCCGTTGGAAGGGAACCGGTTCGCGCAGTTCCTCTTCCTTCTCCTCGGCTGTTTCTTCCCCGGTCTGCTCTGTTTTGAAGATGATGGTGTAGAGGAACAGCGTCATCACGCCCAGGACGAGGAACAGCTTGATGAAGAACACGGTGAGGTACTTGGGGCTATTGGCCACGCCCATCCCTGTTTGCGAGATCATCAGCTGGTTGACATAGTGCAGGTTGATCCCGCCCGTGAACAGGATCAGGACGAGGACGACTCCAATGATGCGCTTGAAATTCCCATAGAACGCATCGGCAATCGGCTTGACGAGGTCCTTGGGTATGGCCGTGCGGAGGCTTGGCGTCACGGTCATGACCAGGAAGGCCAGGCCGCCGATCCAGATGACGGCCGAGAGGAGGTGGAGCCAGTGGTTGACGATCGGAATGAGTTGGTTCAGATCGGTCAGGATGGCTTGGAGGGCGCTCACTTAGATGCCCGTGATGCGTGAGAGGTGATGGGTGAGGGGCAGGTCGGAAAGGCTCGTGAGTCCATGTGCGTCCGCTCGTTGCGCGTCACGTATTTCCCATCACGCTAGAATTTAAACACCGGGGCTTCGTTCCCGAAGCGTTTTTTTCTGAGTTCTTCCATCAGCTCGATGGTGATGAGGGCGATGCCCTGCTCGTGGGCGTGTTTTTCCACACCCTTTTTGACCATCGCGCGGAGAAAGTAGGGAATGCGATTCAGTCTCGTCTGGGCGGCCTCGTCCCAGGCCACCGTGGTCTCTTCGGGGGTATTGAAGGCGACGCGCACCTTCTCCCCGCCCTTCGGGGTATAGAGACACCACTGATCTTCGTCCAGCCAGTCGCCGTGGTCCACGTAGGGACGGGCTCGGCAGCCGCCGCAGATTTCGCTGTATTCACAGTCTCCGCATTTGCCCTTGAGGTGGGGGTAGCGGAAGGAATCGAAGATGTCGGACTTCTCCCAAAGGTCCACGAAACTCTTCTCGCGGATGTTGCCGGCCGAGAGCGGCATGTAGGGACAGGGCGTGAGTTCGCCGTTCGGCGTCACGCGGGCGTAGTTGGTGCCGGCCAAGCACCCGCCGCCCATGTAGCCCTGGGCCTTCGTAATGGGGGAGAGCGGGTCCTTCTCGTAGGCGAGGCGCTTGAAGTGGGGCGCGCAGCGGGCGCGGACCAGCATGTCTTTGTATCGGTCCTGGCAGGTCACCAGGTATCCAAGCACTTCCTCGTACTGGGCCGGGGTGATGTCGGTCAGTTCCTCTCCGCGGCCGGTACAGACCATGAAGAACACGTTCAGCACCTTGGCGCCCAAGTTGTGGGCCCAGTCCACGACATCGGGCAGTTCCTGGTAATTCATGGGCTGCGCGCTGAAGTGGACCTGGAACTGGAGCCCATTACGCTTGCAGGCTTCGATGCCGGCCACGGCCCCTTCCCAGGCGCCGGCCAGCCCGCGAAACGTATTGTGCTTCTGCGCATCGAGGGAGTCGATGCTGATCCCGACGCCCATCACGCCGATCTCGACCAATTGCTTGGCCATCCGGTCGTTGATCAGCATGCCGTTGGTGCCGAACACGACCATGAAGCCGAGTCCGACCGCGTGTTTGGCGATGTCCAGGATATCCGGACGGGTCAAGGGCTCCCCGCCGGTGATGACGAGCAGGCAGCCTCGGTTGACTTCGGCAATCTGGTCGATCAGGCGGATGCATTCCTCCGTCGTCAGTTCGTCCGAGCCGCCGCCGGCCTTCGTCGTGGCGTCCAGGTAACAATGGTCGCACTTGAGGTTGCAGCGTTTGGTCAGGTTCAGGGCGATGAGATAGGGCTTGAAGTCGTCGACCGTGCGGCCGTCCGAGGGCGGCGTGAACGAGGCCGGGGAGGCGGATGCCGTGATGAACTTCTTAACCTGCTGTTCGAGGGAGTCGAGCTTGCCCGCCAGCTGCGAGAAGTTCAGGACCGGGATGGGCTTAGCCATTATGCGATGATCCGGATGGAGCCCCTGCGCCGGTCAGCCGTTCGATGATGTCTTTCAGGTTACCCGACTTCATCGCTTCTTCCATGGTGCCCCTGGCTTGATCGATGCCGGTGTTGGCCACCTCAAGGGTAATGGTCGTGGCCCCGACCTGCTCGGCATGTTTCTGGATCAGCGCGCGTGTGCAATCGCGCATGAAGCCGGCCGGAACGCGCTCGAGCCGTTGCTGGGCCTCGGCGGTCCAGGTGAAAGGGGAGGGCGAAGACATTGCGTCACCTCCGTTGCCGCCGTTTCCATGTCCGTTGCCGTGCTCAGCATTGGCTTCCGCAGAGCCCGGCAAGGTGCCGGTCCCCTTGTTGGCGAAGATCGGCGTATAGTCCTCGGCGGCCGCTTCCTGGATCGTGGGGGCGGCGTATTCGAGGGTAATGGTCGTCATGCCCAGCTTGCGGGCGGTCTTTTCGATCTTGGCCTTGGCGCGGCGCCGTTGGAATCCGGCCGGCACGGCGCGGATCGCCTCCTTGGCGTCCTGGGTCCACTGCATCGGGACGCCATCGTAGGCCAGGTCGGTTTCAAGCGCGCCTTCCGTCTTGGCCGCGGCCTCGAAGATGCTCTTATCCACGAGCTTGAAACGGGCGCCTTCGGCGCCGCAGACCGGGCATTTCACGGGGGTATCGCCCTTGCCGATGTAGCCGCAACCGTCGCAGACAAAGTAGTTCTGACTCATGCGGTCGAGGTAGGCCTGGGTGCCGGGGCTCACGGCAGGCTTTTCCTGGACGATCTCGGTCATCATGCCGCTGAGCGTGGAGCCCATCAGGTCCTTGGCCACGGAGTCGGCCGCCTGCATCTTGTTGCGGTCGATGCCGGCCACTTCCAGGTTGCCGCCGAGCGCCCGCATGGCGTCCATGGCGCCCTTGGGCAGGATGTGTCCGACCGCCGAATCCACGACGGTGTTGCTGATGATCGTATGGCCCTTTTCGATGGCGTAGCGGTGGATGGCCGTCTTGGCCACCCCGCGGGCGAAGATCGGAATCTTCTCCATACGCGCGAGGGCTTCCTCGGTCCAGGCAAGGGTATATTCGGCCTGGGTGTCGATGGGCGGCACGTACTTGCGGTTGGAGATCAGGACGTTGCAATCCACGCTGCGCAGCAAGTTCTCGGCGTTGCTGCCGATGTCCATGTCCTCGTCGCTGTGCACGCCGATGCGGCCGATGATCAGCAACCAGGGCGTTTCCTTGCGAACGTACTGGATGATCTTCTCGAAGGCCTTGCCGTCCAGCAGCGTGGTCTTAATGTCGGTGTTCTCCGCCTGGGCGATCTCGCGTGAAATGTCCAGGTGGGACTGGTAGATCTTGGCCAGGCCGCTGTCGATGATTTCCTCGTGCAGCTTTTCCTGTTCTTTGAACCGAAAGACCTTGCCCGCTTCTTCGTTCAGGACTCCCGAGATGCTGTGGAAGGCCGCGTAATGGAAGTAGGGATCGAAGGCGGAGATAGCTTCGACCGGCTTGTTCAGGGCCTTGCCCAGGGCCAGGGCCGTCATGAGGCCGCCGAAGGAGTAGGCGCTGCCGTCCACCGCCACGACGATCTTGCCGTCGTTCAAGGGCTGGGTGTTCTTGATGATCAGCATGTCGGAGGTTCGCACGCGGCGCACCACCCGTTCGGTGTTGCTGCCGATCACGCTGTCCTTGACCGCGCCGACGCCCAACGCGCCCATGATGACCAGCTCGTAGGCGTTGGTGTTGATGTCTTCGGCCAGCACTTTCCAGTTGCGTCCTTCCAGGGAGCGGCGCTCCAGGGGCAGGTTCGCTTCGGTGCATTTTTTGTCGACGTAGTCGAGATAGGAGTCGGTGATGATCTGCAGCCCGCGGGTAATGAGGGAGTCGTGGATCTGGCGCTGCCGGTCCAATTCTTTTTCGTCGTGGTACTCTTCCGGCAGACCGGCTTCCATCTGCTTGAAGCGTTTATCGTGCATCTTGGCCGCATAAACGTGGCTGCCCACGATTTTCGAGCCGAAGGTCTTGGCCAGGCTGACCCCCAAGTCAACGGCTGTATTGGAATGGTCCGAATTATCGACGGGGATATAGATCGTCTTGTACATCAGACGCCTCCTTACAGAACTACTGGAAGCCCGGTCGATCTTGAAAATCGTCAACGAATCTGAACGATTCTAGATGATCCAGGACTAAAAAGACGTGGCATGATAGCATCGGGGCAAAGGGGAATGCAAGCGGCATCTGGCAGGCGGAGAAGGGCCCTGTCAGGATACGCCGACCTCGCGTGTAGTGCTCGAACGGACTGATGAATCAGGGGTTTTTCGAGACCGCAAGATTTCTTCCAGGGTCAGGAGCGTGTCCCGTCCGGAGTTGTGTTCGATCCCACGGATGAGGCTGCCGTCCGCGTAGCCTTGGGCCGGCTGCGTCGCGTCTTGGCCTCCGGTCCGTCGATCCTGAGAGAGAGAGCCGGACCAGGGGCGTGGGTCCTGGCTGCCGTGTTTTTTGTGCCAGGCCGCCAAGCAGGCCTTGGCGATGATCTTGTTGAGCGGCGCCGGGTTGTAGAGCAGTTTGCGGATGCTGGTCGGGGTCAGCATGAGCGGGTTGTATCCGGCGGAGATGTAGCCCTCTTCCAGCAGCCGGTGTTCCAGTTCGGTGTTCGGCTGAATGCCCAGGAAGAACATGAGGGGGAAGACCCGTTCTTCGCCCAGGATCGAGGCCACCATTTTATACGACTCCACACTCTGGAGCAGGGTCTCTTCCGTTTCCTTCGGCGAGTTGAGGGAATAGTTCAGGATGACCTTGCCCCGGAAGCCCGCCTCGGCCAGGTAGCGGCAGCCGTCGTAGAGCCGTTCCAGCTTGAAGCCCATGTGGAGGTTGTTCAGCACCTCCTGGGAGCCGGAGGTGATGGCGACTTCCAGATCGCCGACGCCGGAGCGGACCATCAGCTTGGCCAGGTCCGGGGTGATCAGGGAGGTCCGGATGTAGCCCGACCATTGGATGTCCAATCCGTCTCGGATGATCCGCTCCAGAATCTCCGTGCATTGGGGATAAGCCTCCTTGCCGGTGATGAACTGGGCATCCGTGAACCAGAAGCGTCGCGCCCCCCACTGGTGGTAATGCTGGGCGATGTCGCGGACGACCATCTCGGGTGGACGGTACCGGACTCGCTTGCCCTCGATGTAAGGATACAGACAGAAGGCGCAGTCGTAAGGGCAGCCCCGCTTGCTCTGGACTCCGATCGATTCCCCGATGTAGTCGCGGTAGCGGGGGAAAATTGTCGTCAGATAGGGCAGGTCTACGGTCAGGGCATCCAGCAAGGCCGGGGCCCCTTGCGTTCCCTTCGAGATGCAGCCGCTTTCCTTCACGATGTACCGCTCGTCCGTCAAGGCTTGGCCTTCAACGACTTTGAGAATGGCGTCTTCGCCTTCGCCCAGGATGCCGATCGTGCCTTCGGGGAGCTTGTCGATCAATTGATCCGCAAAGGCGGTGAAGGCGCCGCCGCCGATCATGATCTGCGATCGGGGAAATTCCTTCCGGATCAGCCAGGGATAAGAGAGGTTCGCGCGGATGTCGTGGTAATAGCGGTAGAGCTGCTTGAGGCCTTGGAAAGACGCCGCCACTCGCTTGAGGGGGTTGCTGGCGAAATAAAAATTAAAGGCATGCTCCAGTGAGGCGTCCCCCTCGTGCGGCGAAAAAATCTGGATGTCCCGCCAGGAAAAACACACGAGGTCCGGCGCAAAGGCCGAAGCGGTTTCACGCAAGATCTGAGGGCGCTCGGCTTGCGGGTAGATCGACAGGTCGAGGATCAACTGACGAACGTCGGGGCGACGGCGGTGGATGAAGTCCGCCAGGTACGTCACCCCGATCGGGTAGACTTTTTTGCAGGGCAGAAAGACGTAGAGAATGGAGTTCATGGTCTATAAAGTTACAAAGTCGAAAAGTTTATAAAGTCGAAAGTCCTTGGACTGGAAGACTTTCAGACTTGATGGACGTGGCAACTATTTCACGGCGACATGGATCGCGACGATCCCGCCGCTCAGATTGTAGTAGTCCACCCGGCTGAAGCCCGCCTTGAGGAGCAAGGCCTTCAAGGTTTCCTGATCGGGGAAGGCGCGGATCGATGCAGGCAAGTAGCGATAGACGCCGGTCCGGTCTCGCGCCACCAGCGTGCCGACCAGCGGCAGGAGGCGGAACGAATACCAATCGTAGAGACGGAGCAGCCAGGCCTGCACGGGGCGCGAGAATTCCAGGCAGACGAAACGGCCGCCCGGTTTCAGGACCCGTTGCACCTCGGAGAAGGCGGCCATGAGGTCCCCGACGTTTCGGATGCAGAAGCCGGTGGTGACTGCGTCGATGCTGGCGTCTCGGAATCCCAGGTGTTCCGCGTTGGCGCGCAGGCAGGCGATCCGGTCGCCCAGCCCCCGCTGGAGAATCTTCCGATGGCCTTCACGAAGCATCGCCTCGTTGAGGTCCACGGCGGCGACGCGCCCCCCTGCTCCCATCCGGTCTCCGAGGAGCAGGGCCAAGTCGCCGGTGCCTGCGCCGATATCGATGGCTCGGCCGGCCTGGGTGACCGGGACCAGCGACGCGGCCCGGCGCTTCCAGCGATGGTGCAAACCGAAGCTCAGCAGCGAGTTGTTCAGGTCGTAGCGGCGCGCGATGGCCGTGAACATCCGTTGAACGGCTTGTTCCTTGCCTTGTCCGCACCAGGCCGGCACGGTGCCCGGCGGCGGGGCAATCGCAGCCTTCTTCTGAAGGGGATGATCCTCCAACTGCAGCATCGAAAGGACGTAGCACCCGCGCCGCGCCTTTGTCAAGTTGGGTCTGTGGCGGGATCGCCGGCGTGAATGGATCGTTCGGGTCGGGACTTGCCCTGCTCGGTTCGCACAATACGCTTGTGTTTCAGGAGACGGCCAACATAGAATTATCGCATGCTCCTCGGCGGCCTCTCTCATCCGTGGGTAATGGCGAGCATCGTGCGTGCCCGCTGCGCCTGCGATCTTTTCGTGCCGCCTTTGTCCTCCTATCTCCGGCGGTGGATTGCCGCGGTCGGCCAGGATTGCTCTTTCCTCCAAGAATGGTCGTTCGATGAAGGGTGATGAGTCGCAACAGACACCCTCTCCGTCCGATCGCCGTGGAATTCCCCGGCGGCAGGAGGATCGCCGGCTGGCGCAGCGCGACCGGGAATTGGCCGTGGTGCGTCGCGTGTGCAAGGCGCTCTCCAGCCAAGCGCATAGCGACGGGCTAGTCGAGCAGGCACTTGTGACCGCCTTGGAGGTGGTGGATGCGGAAGCCGGCTCCATACTCCTCGCCGATCCAAGCACCCAACAATTGGTGTTTCGACACGTGGTCGGCGTGAAGGCGGATGTGCTGCGCGGCATGGCCATTCCGTGGGATAAGGGCCTTGCGGGGGCGGTCTTCGCGTCCGGTGAAGCGGAGATCATTTCGAATGCCAAGGATGACCACCGCCATTTTCCGGACATCGACAAACTCACCGGCTTTCACACCCGCGACATGATCGTGTTCCCGTTGAAACAGTGGGGGTTGGCGCCGATCGGAGTCCTCGAAGTGTTGAACAAGCGTCAGGGGAGGCTTGGGGAGGACGATGTCGATATCCTTGCCATCATCTCTGCGTTGTCCAGCGCGGCGATCCAGCAAGCGCGGTTGATTGAAGACGCAAAGCTGGCCGAGTTGGTGCACCGGATGGGCGATGTCGCCCACGACGTGAATAACTTGTTGATGCCGATTCTCAGCGGCACGGCGCATTTGCGATCGCAGTTCGAGCAACTCTTCGCCGGCCTGCCGGACGCGCAATCCCCCCGGCGGCAAGACGGACCTCAACGGTGCAAACGGGCGCTCGACGCGATGCAGGATGCGGCTCGACGGATCCAGAGCCATACGAAGGAAGTGGCGGACTGTGTGAGGGGGTTGAGTGCGCCGCTCCAACTGGCTTCCTGCTGTCTCTCGGATGTGTTCGGAAGCATTGTGGACACGCTGGGCGTGGTGGTGGAACAGAAGGGAGTCACCCTCTGCGCCGAGGGCTTGGAAGCCTTGCCGCCGATCCTGGCGGACGAGCGCCGCCTGTACAGCGCTCTCTATAACCTGGTGAACAACGCGATTCCTGAGGTGCTGGCCGGAGGGTCGATCACCGTGCGTGGCCGCTTCGACACAGTCAACGACACGATTTGTTTGTCGGTGGCCGATACCGGGCGGGGCATGTCGCCGGAAGTTCGTGACAGCCTGTTCTCCAAGCACACGATCAGTCAGAAGATCGGAGGAAC
>VGXD01000081.1 GCA_016873525.1 Nitrospira sp.
CTCTTAAACGACGCACCATCCTGCAACTCGACGCCCTGGGCAGCGTCTTCAGCCGCATGTTCGCCCTCCCGCCAAGGGATGCCACGTACTTCACCCCCAACGACAAGTTTTACATCGTCAACTACGCGGACTCAGCCGTCAGCGTCTCGCGCGACGTCAACATCGACGTGAAGTGGATCACGGAAATCAAGGTCTACCCCGGCGACTACCAAGGCTACTGGCAGCAGAAGGGCTGGACGGACGACGGCACCATCAAGATATTCTCCCGCATCGACAGCCCCGGCCATTACCAGGCGCTGCGCGGGGCCCGGCAGATTGCCGTCGGGCTGATCGGCAGACCAGCCCCCGCCCAACGCTGTATAAAGCTGGACCATCGACGCCAACTGCGACCTAGATCAGGTGCTGCCCGCACGAAATCCTCACGCGGCTGCAGGCGCCACATAAACCGGACATTTCTACTTTGGGCGAAAGAGGACATCTCTAAATTGGGTTCACAGCGTCATGCTGTCGCGCTTGTTTTGCCGGCCACAATAGACTACCCTGGCCCAGACCAAACCACCGACACGGAAGGAGAACCCCATGACCGCCTGGCTCCCGATTCTTGTCCTTGCTGCCACCCTACTGTTCGGGTGTTCGCCGACGAAGCAGGCACGATCCATGGAAACCTCCGGCTTCCTGGGCGACCTCTACCCACGTATGCACAAAGGCGGCGACAGCGAAGCGCTGCTGCTCTACAAGAATCCTAAACTCCTCTTGATCCCGCGCGGCACCTACAAAAAGATTCTCCTGGACCCGGTCCAGATCTGGGGCGCAGCCTCGGCCGATCCGGCCAAACAGAAAGAGATGCAGCAGGTAGCGGAGATGCTGCACAGCTTGGTCTATCGAAGCCTGGAGAAAGACTATGAAATGGTCACGAGCCCAGGCCCGAACACCCTGCGCATTCAGGCCGCGCTGACCAGGGCGGACAAGGCCGACGTCGTCCTGCGCGCCGCCTCCACCATACCCGCGCCGATGAACGTCCTGGCCTTGAGTTCTCTGGTGAAAAACCTGGGCACGGGCAAGCCGATGTTCGTGGGCGAGATCAGCGCCGAAATCAAAATGCTCGACGCGCAGAGCGGCGAGGTGCTGGCCGCTTCCGCTGACCGCCGGGTCGGCAACAAGCGCCTGGATGCGGACTCGTTCGACTCCTGGGACGACGTGCACAAAGCCATGGAGTTCTGGGCCGAACAGATACGGTACCGGCTGTGCCAGCAGCGGGGCGGCGGCAACTGCGTCATGCCCAAAAACTGAGCTGGCGGCGGTACCGGAATCGGATCGGCACCGAGCACAACGGAGGACATTGCCCCGGCCAGGATTTTGGCCTGAGGCAAACAGCGGCAAACCCTCGTCCATGGCTGGGAAAAGCTGGTTTGACTTGGACGGGAGCCTGTGGGATGCTGATTGCACAATGACTTTCTCGCGTCGCACCATACTGAAAGCCGCAGGCTTCGGCGCCCTGGCAAGCCTCACCGGCTGCGATGCCATGGGCAGCATGTTTGGGCGCATGTTCGCCATGCCGCCGCGCGACACCCTCTACTTCACGCCGAACGACAAGTTTTACGTCGTGAACTATGCGGACTCGGCCGTCAGCGTCTCGCGCGAGGTCAACATCGAACAGTGGCAGGTGCACGTCACCGGCACGGTCAAAACGCCGATGAAGCTGGGCTGGCGCGACATTTTGAACCGCGATTCCTTCGACCAAGTCTCGACCCTCATGTGCATCGACACGCTCCCCGGCGGTGACAGCCTCGGCAATGCCCAGTGGCGCGGCATCTCGCTCAAGAAGTTGTTACAGGAGGCGGGCGCCGACGAGGAAGTGGCGCGGGACGTGGTCTTCCGCGCCATCGACGGATACCACGACAGCATCCCCTTCACCCGCGCCATGCAGAACGACGTGATGCTCGCCTATCTGATGAACGGCGAGAAACTCCCCAAGGCCCATGGGTTCCCGCTCCGGCTGATCGTGCCGGGCCTCTACGGCATCAAGAACGTGAAGTGGATCACCGAAATCGAAGTCTATCCAGGCGACTACAAGGGCTACTGGCAGCAAAAAGGCTGGACGGACGACGGCACGATCAAGATTTTCTCCCGCGTGGACAGCCCGGGCCACTATCAATCGCTGCGTGGCCCTGAGCAGAAGTTCCGCGGCATCGCCTTCGGCGGGCCCAACAGCATCGCCAAGGTGGAGATCAGCTTCGACGCGGGAAAGAGCTGGAATATCAATGAGTTAGAAAAACCCATGTCCCCCTACTCCTGGGTCATCTGGAACTATGCCTGGCGGCCGCCCAAGGCGGGCAAATTCCAGGTGGCAGTCCGCGCCACCGATACCAAGGGCCAGTTACAGATCGAAGAGATCGTCCGCCCCCAGCCGGCCGGCGCCTCAGGGCTGCATACGATCATCGCAGATGTGGAGCAAATCTAACTTTCTCAGCACCTTTCGCCCTGCCCCTCCAAAAGCCGTTTGACGTACATACACTTTATATTTACAATGATTGCGTGCGCCTTGAGTGGGACGAAACCAAACGAGCCACAAATCTAGCGAAGCATGGCGTCGATTTCGCCGACGTGCCCGAACTGTTTTCAGGCCCCATGCTGATCGGGCACGACACCAGGAGGGAGTACGGTGAACCGCGCCAGATTGGGTTTGGCTTCATTCGTGGCCGGCTCATCGCTCTGGCTTTTACCAAACGCGGACCCGATACGATTCGGATCATCTCCGCGAGAAAGGCAAACAAACGTGAAGAAACCCATTTCAAAGAAACGCTCGAAAACGAACTGGGCAAGAATTGATGCCATGTCCGACAAGGATATTGACTACTCCGACATTCCGGAGCTGAAGAAAGACTTCTTCAAGTCCGCAACCCTGGTGCTGCCTGAGCCAAAAGCCACAGTCACCATGCGGGTAGACCGGAAGGTATTGGAATGGTTCAAGGCTCAGGGGCCTGGCTACCAGACCAGGATCAATGCGTTGCTGCGGGCGTATATGGAAGCGCACAAGTGAGGGGGGAGTCTCGGCTGACGAACGGCGCACGGTCTTGGTGGCGCCATCATGCGTTGAGTCCAGACATCTACTCCGACTCGTACCGTTGGCCGCGCGCCTCTGGCAGATCATCGGACCGGCGCACGGACCCTTCCAGCTACCGATCATGCAGCTCCCGCAATGGCGCTCTCCTCGCCGCACATCCGTTCCACCCGAGACTCAGGAGAGGAATAGAGGCGCTTCGCTCAGCTCCCCGTAGCCTTATTGAGCGGCCGTTTTGAGCAGGCTGCAAGAGTTATTCAGGCAATGCTTCTCCCACTGCTGATCCAGCGCTGGCAGACCGATGGTCTTCTCGGAAAACTCCGAGAAAGTCATCTCGATCATTCAGACGAATTAGCACAGGATTTCGGCAAGAGGAAGCACGGCCAAAAGCAACGGCATATCTATCTTCAAGGGTGGACAGAACACCTGCATAGTCTTCCCCGATATAGTTCCGCAAGAAATCTACTCCGGTTGCATCGAACACCCTCAATGCAAACACAGTATTGCACTGGTTCAAAATACTTTTTGTAACATTTGCTGTCCTCTGAGTAATTACCAAGCATCCTAAGCCATACTTCCTGCCCTGAAGAATTGCCTTCGCTGTTCCGTTGGTAGCCGTCTGGTCACCTTCACTTGCCACAGCATTCCACTCAGGTATAAGAGAATGCGCTGAATCGCCCCCGGTTTTGTAGACACCCCGAAGCGTTACAATGACCGTGAACGGAGGTGTCCATGAGCGGGAAGCGGTATGCCGAGGAGTTCAAGGTGGAAGCCGTGCGGCAGGTGACCGATCGCAACTATTCCGTGCGGGAGGTGGCCGAGCGGTTGGGGGTGACAACAAAGAGTTTGTATGACTGGATCAAACGGTAGGGCCGGTCCGCTGAGCACCACCAGGTGGCGAGGCGTCAGGACGAAGAAATCCGTCAGCTCAAGACCGAGTTGCGGCGCGTGGTCGAGGAGCGAGACATCCTAAAAAAGGCCGCCGCGTACTTTGCCAAGGGATCCGAGTAAGGTACGTGTTCATCCAGGCCCACCACCCCAGCTATGCGATCCACACGCTATGTCGCGTGATGCGGGTCCACCGAAGCGGCTATTATGCGTGGCGGAAGGCTCCGGAATCGGCGCGGGCACGGGAAGATCGGCGGCTCTCAGGACTCATCAAACAAGCCTGGACCGAGAGCGGCGGGGTGTATGGGTACCGGAAGATTCACGATGATCTCCTGGAGTTGCACGAGACCTGTAGCGAGAAACGGGTCGCTCGCCTCATGCGCCAGGAAGGCCTCCGCGCCCAAGTGGGCTATGCTCGGCGTCGTCATCTCAGCGGCGGCCCCCCGGCTGTCGTGGCGCCCAATCGGCTCCAGCAACACTTTGATGTCGCCGGTCCAGACCAGGTCTGGGTGACCGACATCACCTACATCCGCACCCAGGAAGGCTGGTTGTACCTGGCCATCGTCCTCGACCTCTTCTCCCGTCAGGTGGTCGGTTGGTCGATGCATGCGCGCATGCAGACCGATCTCGTCATGCAGGCCTTGCTGATGGCCCTGTGGCGCCGCCGCCCGACGGGAACGGTCGTCGTGCACTCCGACCAAGGCAGCCAATATACCAGCGACGACTGGCAGCGGTTTCTCCGTGACCACCAACTGGCAGCCAGCATGAGCCGTCGCGGGAATTGTCATGATAACGCGGTGGCGGAAAGCTTCTTTCAGTTACTCAAACGAGAACGCATCAAGCGTACGATCTCCCAGACCCGCGCGGGCGCTCGGCAGGATATCTTTGACTATATCGAGCTCTTCTATAATCCAGTGCGCAGGCATGGGTATAATGGCAACCGGTCGCCGATCGAGTATGAGAAGCAGTACCGGGTGAAGGTGGGGACTGTCTAGGGAACCAGGGGCGATTCAAATCCCTATGTATTCGCGAGCGTGAGTCTTGTGAAATACCACGAGTGCAAACAAGAAAATGGTCGAGAACACCAACTTGGGATTTCCAATGACGTCGCAAACAATGAATAGTGACCTTGAAATCTTCTGTAGGGGTGGGGCTAACGAGTCCTTGAACGCTATCGAGAGGATTCCTGCCAGCAAAATGACTAAAATAAAAGCTAGGCATGCCCACCACAAGAAGTGATCAAAGCTGGAGTATAAGACCAGAGATGAAAGATTGACTGTGGACAGCGCGGTCAGACCGGCCACCCCGTTAGCTATTGCATCGACAGGTTTAGTATAGAAAGGAGTAACTAAGAGGTTCCCTAGCAGGAGCGCCGCAAGGCCGGAATAAAACCAAAGGCCCTTCTCATTAGTAGGAGGAAGCCAAGTTCCAAAAATCACCCATGAGGAACAGAAGAGTGCGGCGACATAGGCTACCAGTATACCTAGCCGAACTCTTTGACTCATGGAGGACATCTATTATCCTTCGAGGCGACAGATTCCTAGGCAAGGAATTCTATAGCCATTAGTTGAGGCCAGCAAGTCTTATTCAATACATACCCGCAGACCGAATAGGTGCCAGAAACCGTTTCTACTCCGGTCTCACCGGCGGAGGATCGACCCAAGCTGGTTTATTCCACCGCCTTCTCCAGCAATTTGCCCACTGGATCGAGCCGGCTCGCGAGTTCCGCCGGCAGGCCGTGGCGCTCCTGGAGTAGTTCCGGCTCGTTGTAGGTGAGCCAGACTTTGCCCTCTTGATCTTCCCAGGCCAGGGCTTTCATGGGAAGGTCAATGGCCACAGTCGGCCTGGCCACCATCAGAGCGGTCCCGCCTTGGGGATCCCCGAAGATCAGGAGCACCGTGGGCTTCATGTCGAGCCCCACGTTCTTCGCCTCGCCGCTATGATCGATGCGGGCGAAGATCTTCATCCCCTTGGCCGTGACGGCCTTCTCGATCCGCTCGATGGTTTCCTGGACCGAGTACTTGCTGGGCTTGGTGACCACATTACCGCCTGCGTGAGCCACCCCCGTTGTGAGGGACGCAACCATCACGCTCGTCCACAGCAGGCCTTTCAGACATTCATTCAGAAACCTCATGAATCACTCCTTTCGGATGACAGGAGAACAGCCTACCAGGACCAGGCCTATAAACTGCCAGTACTCAATCGGTCGGCAGCGATTCTTCCTCCGCGTGACCTCGAGGCTTGCACATCTGCTTATGCTGCTCGGAAGGCGGCCTTTTCTAAGAGTTCGTGGATGAGCGTCTGATAGGGTTTACCCTGCTTGGCCGCCATCTTTCGCAACGAGGCTAAAAGGCGTGGGGAGAGGCGGATGGCAATGAGCTGCTTCACCATCCCGCTGGAAGGCCTTCCTACCCGGCGCATCCGCTTCAGTTGCTCATCAGTGGCTTCCGGAATATCGGAAAAATCAATCTGCGAGTCGGGCATAGGCCTCACGTTCTTTGCGGCTCGCGTGCCTCGTGCTGACGCTCTGGCTCGTTTCTTGTTCATTTTGGGTACCCGTCAAAAATTCCCTTACTGCCTATACACCCATTAGGCACCGACCGCAAGGAACGGCGGCACTAGGCTCACCGGCGAGGAGTGGCAGATTGTGGTCTACCGCGAGGCTCCTCGCTCCGATAGATTTGCGCCACTTCGTCTGGCGTTAAGTCCCGCCATTGGCCTGGCTGGAGGTCGCCCAGAGAAATTGGGCCGATGGCAATCCGGATGAGCCGTAACGTCGGATGGCCGACGGCAGCGGTCATGCGGCGCACCTGTCTGTTCAGCCCCTCCCGCAGCGTGACCTTGAGCCAGGCGGTCGGCACGTTTTTTCGAAACCGGATCGGGACGGGACGGTCGGGCAACGCCGGGGCGTCCGGCAGCAGATGCGCCTCGGCCGGCCTGGTGCGTTTGCCGTTGAGCAGGACGCCCTGCCGCAACTGTTCCAAGGCCTCCTCAGTAGGAATCCGCTCCACCTGCGCCAGATAGACCTTGGGAAGCTTGTGCTGCGGGTCCGTAATGCGGTGGGCCAAGGGACCATCGGACGTCAGCACCAGAAGGCCTTCGCTATCCGCGTCCAACCGGCCGGCCGCATAGACGTCGGGGATCGTCACGAACTCGGCCAATGTCGGCCGCCCCTTCTCATCGGTAAAACAAGGCAGAACTCCATATGGTTTATTGAACGCGATCGTGCGAGTGTTCGGCTTCATCGTGAATCCCGCTGACTCCGCAGCAGATGCCCTGTGTCCTAGTTTCTCATACTCAAGCCATGCGGGGGAACCGTGCCGTCCTCAGCCCTCCACTCGGACTTCCTCCGCCCGTTCTCTGTGCGGAGGACAGTGGCGCATCAGCCAAACGGTTGCGTCCCCAGCCAAACTGTGGTATGAGGCTTCTCTGACGCTATGGCACACATTCACTGCCCCAAGTGCGACGGGGTCGAAATATTCCGGAGCCACCGCCGATGGTGGGAAAAATTCTTGACTCTTTTCGGAGTCTTTCCCTTCGTGTGCGACCACTGCAACCATCATTTCTACACAAAGATGCCCAAGCCTTCCGCCGGTAATATCCTGGATTAGCCGCCGGCAGGCCCCTGCGTCAGCGCCACAGCCCACTCTTGGGGCGCTACCAAGGAGTCTCCATGTTTTTTTCTCGCGTCACGGTCCCGACTCGATCCCTGCCGGCCCTGCTCTTCCTGATTTTTATCCCGTTCGTCACGTGGCCCTCGTCGGCCGGCGCCGAGCCGCCCGACGACCGCCTGGCCCAGGCGGTGGAGCGGGCCAAGCGAGCGACGGTCGGCATTCTGGAAAACACGTCGGAGGGGCGGCAGTCCGGCTATCAACTGGGCCTCTCCCTCCGAGGAACCGGCGTTCACCTCCACGACGGGTATCTCCTCACCGCGCGCCATGCGGTCGAGCGTCAAGAGGGCACCAAGACCGTCGTGCCTGAGACGATTTTAATTCTAACCCAAGGCCTGGATGAACTGCCGGCCAAGCTGGTGGGAGGCGCCGCCTACCTCGATCTCGTGTTGTACAAGCTGCAAGTCCCAGCGAAAGATTTGGAAACGGCGGCCATCGCCCTCGCCGAGCGGGAAGCGAGGGCCGGACAGGAAGTCTTTACCGTGGGCTATCCGCTGGGCTGGGGCCCCACGGTCGCCTTCGGCCGGATCGGCAACCCCAATACGTTCCTCCAGACCGTGGACACCAGGCTCTTGCAATCCGATGTCCCCGTCTGCAGCGGCAATTCGGGCGGCGGCCTGTTCAATCTGGACGGGGAGCTGGTCGGAGTCATGCACGCCATCATCAAGACCGACGAAGCGCAAGGCGGCCATGGCTGTAGCCGGCTGGCCTTTGCCGTGCCGG
>VGXD01000082.1 GCA_016873525.1 Nitrospira sp.
GAGTTCGGCCAGCCACAAGCAAAGCCAGGAACCCTTGAAGCCTGTGTGTCCTGTGACGAAGACCTTCTTGCCTCGCAAGACGCCGCCGAAAAGATCCGTCATCGCCTGTTGCTCAACATACGAGCCCGAACTGTCTGATCGTCCCGACAATATGATCGACCGCCTGGTAGTACGCGTCCTCCAGCACTCCGTTGGCGGGCGCCGGACAGTCTGGCAGGGCTACTCGAAGAACGGGAGCTTTCAACGACCCGAACGCCTCCTCCGCAGCCAATGCCGCAATCTCCCCGGACATGCCGAAGGATTTCCAGCCGACATCAGCGACGACCAACCGCCCTGTCTTCCCGACCGACTGCAGTATCAAGTCCCGATCAAGCGGTTTGATCGTTCTCAGGTCGATGACCTCCACGTCCACGCCCTCGGCAGCCAGGACCTCCGCCGCCCGCATGGCCTCATGCACCATGAAGGAAACCGCCACCACCGTCACGTCCTTGCCTTCCCGGCGGATGCAGCCCTTTCCAATCTCGACGCTGTAGACCTCTTCCGGAACGACTTCTTCCAGGTGATATAGCAGCCGCTCGTCTACGAAGACCACAGGATTGGCATCACGGATGGCCGCAATCATCAGACCTTTGGCGTCATATGCGGTCGCAGGCATGACTACCTTGAGCCCCGGAATGTTGGCAAAGAGACCATGAATCGCCTGCGAGTGCTGGGCGCCTTGGGCGCCGCCCCGGTTGATGATGCCCCAGAAGACGACTGGCACGGATCCGCTGCCACCGTTCATGTAATACCAGTTCGCCGCCTGGTTGATGATCGGATCCATGGCGAAGAACATGAAGTCCATCCGCGGATGCACCACGACGGGCTTCATGCCCGCAATGGCCGCACCCACTGCCGCGCCCGTAATACCGTTTTCCGATACCGGCGTATCGATGACGCGAGCCTCCCCGAACCGATCAAGAAGACCGCGGGCGGTGTTCCCGACATACCAGGGACTCTTGACCCCTTGTCCGATGAGAAACACGGACGCGTCCAGCTCCATCACCTGATGGAGCGCCTCATTGATGGCCAGGCTGTACTGCAGCCTCCTAGGCGAAGACATATCTCAACAGCTCCTCTCTTCGTGGACTTGGGCTTTCCATCGCGTAATCTCGCGCTTTGCCGATGCCGGCTGCGACATCCGCGCGAATCGATGCCATCGTGTGCTCATCGACGAGCTGCCCTGCTAGGAGGTACCTTTCAAAACACGTGATGGGGTCCCTCTTGCGCCACGCCTCGATTTCATGCTGCGGTCGGATGTCCTGATGGGTACCTTGAATGGCGTCGTCCGGTCCGACATGCCCGCGCAGCCGGTAGGTCATGAGTTCCAGGAAAACGGGACCGTTCCCTTTCCTGCACGCTTCGACGGCATTTCTGCCTGCCCCGAGAACCTGAAGGAGGTCATTGCCATCCACCTGATGAGACTCGATGCCGAAGGACGCCGCCGTCATGTAAATCGGCTGGCTGACCCGACACTCACGAATAGGCAGGTGCGTCGAATAGAGGTTGTTTTCACACGCAAAAATCACAGGCAGCCGCTTGAGTGCCGCAAAATTGAGCGATTCGTACAGCACGCCTTCGCCGCAGGCCCCATCTCCGAAAAAGCTCACGACGACCCGGCCGTCCTGACGGATCTGCGCTGCCAGGGCGGCCCCGACCGCGAGTGATACGGTCCCGGCCACAATTGGCGCCGACCCCATCATTCCGACATCCTGATCGATGACGTGCATGGACCCACCGCGCCCGCGGGAGCAGCCCGTGGCCTTGCAGTAAATCTCAGCCATCATCGCGCGAAGGTCTCCTCCCTTCGCCAGATAATGTCCATGCGAGCGATGGCTGCCAAACACATAGTCGTCGCGGGAAAGGCCAGAACAGAGCCCGACCGCAATGGCCTCTTGTCCGCAGGACAGATGGCACGGAGTGCGAATCTCCGAATTCAGAATGGGTGCCACAAGGCTCTCTTCGAAGAAACGGATGGTCACCATCTGACGGTAGAGGTCAGAAAGAAACTCAGCGGTGAATTCACTCTTCATGCTCTGCATTCGCGGTTTCGGGTAAGTCCCAAGTCTAGTTGAAAAGCAGGTGGTGCCGCGGTACTAGAATGTGAATCCCGCCAAGGATCTCCATTCATTCCCGAGGACACCACCCATGCCAAGAGTACGCCAGAAGCCGCCGACGAAACAGCCGCCCGCCGTGCCGAAAGCCGCGCAGGCGCTGCCCCCGATGCTGCCGCTGGACGATGAGACCCTGACCACCGGTGACGCTGGCGATGATTCAAGCGTTGATCCCGCTGGGCCGAGTGGCGGGTGCTCGTGCTCGATGGCAATTCGTTTGCCGGCGATCAACTCGTGGGGACGCTGGGGGTGACCACCACGGGGGAGAAGCGGATCCTGGGCCTCGTGCAGACGGCGAGCGCCGATTCCCGCTTGATCAGCCTCTGCTGGTCGTGCTTGACGGCGCGAAGGGTCTGCGGGCGGCGGTGCGAGACGTCTTCGGTGACGGGGTCCAAGTGCAGCGGTGTCAATGGCACAATCGGGAGAATCGGGAGAATCGGGTGAGCTATCTGGCGAAGCAGGATCAACCGACGTGGCGACGGAAACTCCAGGCGGCGTGGGCCCGTCCCGCCTCTGCGGACGCCAAGCGCGCGCTGGACCGTCTGCATCGCGAGTTGCGGCTCCTGAACGAATCCGCTGCGGCGAGTCTCGCGGAAGCCGTTGAGGAAACACTCACGCGCCACTGGCTGGGCGTGTTTTCCGAGTTCGGCGTGAGCTTCAAGACCACCAACCTGATCGAGAGCGTGATGGCGCGCCTGGAGGCTAGAGCCTGTTATGAACCAACGCATTGGATGGCAGCGCGATGCAGCATGAGACAGGCAAACGCGATGAAGTGCAGCCCGGCGAGCGTGCCGGGCATGCGCTCGTAGTCGCGCGCCAAGCGTCGGAAGCGAGCGGTCCATGCGAAACTCCGCTCGACGACCCAACGTCGGGGCAACAGCACAAAGCCGCGCTTCGCCTCCGACAGTTTGACGACCTCCAAGTGGATCCCGTGCGTCGCCGCGGCCTCGGCCGGCGCGGGGCCCGTGTAGCCTTGATCGACATAGGCCAGCGTCACACTCTCGCCGGTCGCAGCTTGCACGTCCGCCGCCAGCGCGTCCACCTGCGCGCGTTCCTGTTCGTTGGCGGCGGTCACGCGCACCGCGAGCAGATGCCCCAGCGTATCGACGGCCATATGCACCTTGGACCCCTTCCGGCGTTTGTGTCCGTCGTACCCCGCGCGCGCCCCGCTCTCGGGGGTGCTCTGCAACGTGCGCCCATCGAGCACGGCGGCCGTCGGCGCGGGGGCGCGATCCTCGGTCATGCGCAGCACCGCGCGCAGATCGTGGACCATCGCTTCGAAACATCCGGCAGCCAGCCACCGCTGCGTTTGCTGATAGACGGCCGCCCACGGGGGCAGATCGTTTGGCAGGAAGCGCCACTGGCTACCCGTGCGCACGAGCAGGCGTAGCGCATTGAACACCTCGCGCAAGTCATGTTGTCGCTGGCCGGCATCAAGAGGCAGGAGCGTCAAATAGGGAGCGACGAAGGCCCATTCCTCGTCGCTGATATCACTCGGATACGGTTTCCGGGACATCGACCACCTCGCGTGGAGGTTCCATGCCCCAGACTCGTTTCCACTTCAGTTCATAACAGGCTCTAGGTTTGAGGAATCGGGCACTGGCTGCGATTCGGTGTTTATGATGGAGGCGGGCAGTTTGTTCAACGCTTGAACATCTGGCTGGGGGTCAGTGGTGTCAAGGATGCTTCTAGGCGGCGCTGGGAGGTCAAGTGCGGGAAAGTGTGGACTTTCTTCCGGGCATGAAGCGGCTTAGAGAGCGTTTCACAACTTGCTGAGGTAGTTCCAGCAGATGAGGGCACGCCCGAGATCGAGGAAGCCGATATAGTGGCGAGCGAACCGATCGTAGCGGGTGCGCAGGCGCCGCAGGGCATTGAGCCACGCGAAGTCCCGCTCGACGACCCAGCGGTAACGCCCGAGGCGCTCGCTCGACTCGATGCCGCGACGGGCGATGCGCGGCGTGATGCCGCGCACACGGCACGCATGTCGGCACTTCTTGAAGTCGTAGCCCTTGTCGGCGTGCATCTTCCCCGGGCGCCGTCGAGGACGGCCGGGCCCGCGGTGTGGCAGCGCCGGAATCGCATCAAGCATCTGCGCGACGCGCTGACAGTCGTTCACGTTCGCCGCCGAGAGGCGGACGGCGAGGGGAATGCCGGTGGCGTCGACCACAAGAGGGCGCTTGCAGCCCGCGCGGCCTTTATCCGTTGGATTCGGGCCGATGTAGTTGCCCCTTTTTTCGCCGCCACGGTCGAACTGTCCAGGGCGGCACGACTCCAGTCGATCTCGCCAGCCCAACTCAACTCGCGCAGCAACAACTTGTGCAGGCGTTTCCACACCCCGCGTTTGGTCCATGCGTTGAAGCGGCGCCAACAGGTGGAGCCCGAGCCGCAGTTCATCTCCAAGGGCAGCATCTGCCACGCGAGTGCCGTCCGGAGAACGAAGAGAATGCCGGTGAAGGCCTGTCGGTTCGAGACGGTCACCTTCCGCCCGCCCTTCTTGCCGGGCTTTGGCTCCGGCGGCAGCAGCGGGGCGACCTTCTCCCAGAGCGCGTCCGAGACGAGAGGTTTCATGCCCCATGGACGACTCTCACCTCAGTTGTGAAACGCTCTCTTAGGCTTTCCGTACGGTCCATCGGCATTCTCCGTGTCGTGCGCTTGGCGGCTCACGCTCGGAGTTTACTGATGGGCCGTGCTCCTTTCACTCCCGGACATGTCAAACGTCGACTGCCTCCCCGGCCAAGCCGGGGGGTCTCCCGTTTACGCTAGCTGTGGCGCGTGTTCATGTTTGATGACCGCCTCACGGGCGGCGGCCTTGCTGACAGTCTCGAATTCCGGTGCTTCACGCATTGTCTCCTCCTGTGCAACATCTGGCGTTTGCTCGTCGACACGAAACTTCCTAGACCAGTAGTGCATCAGCGAATGGTGAATCCTGGCCTGGTTCGCGAGGCTTTTGATGCTGCCTCTGCCAGCGATTCAACTTGCGAGACATGCCTTGACCAGTAGCGGTTCTACCTCCGTGCTGAACCGCGCCATTATAGCGTTCGAGGTGACACCCTGAGGGACTGAACGGCACCGCCGTTTGTCCACCGCTACGGGCCAATCCGCAAAGCCGGAGATGCTCAGGTCATAGCTAAACGATCTCCTGTCTGCGCGCGAAACTTCCTGACCCACCTATCTACTTCCTGCCTAGCGGTAAGCCATTCTCCACGTTACGCTTACCTATCGCTGACTATCGAACGGTCTATTGGACCTGATGCGCAACCGCCACCTCCTCCTCATAGACCTCGTCCTTCTCGCGCCTTTGCCGTTCCTAGCTCTCGCGCTAAGGATGGAGTCGTTTGTTTGGCCCTTCGACCTATCGCAGGCCGCGTTCGCGTACGCAGCCCTCGCGCTTCCAATTCGCATCGGCGTGGCTCACGTAGTTGGCATCTACCGATTTCTCTGGCGGCACGCGTCGCTGGTTGAAATGGAACGCCTTGTGTTCGCCGGTGCTACATCCGCTGTTCTGACTTTCATAACCGGCGCCGTGCTCATAAGGTTTTTTGGGCTCGCTCCGATTCGCCTGCCATTCTCTAGCCTTCTGCTCGACGCGTTGCTAGCCTCTGCCTTGATGGTCGCCCCGCGCCTCGCTGTTCGGTTTGCCGCACGCCGCCCGGTCGTCTCTCGTCGTTCACAGCAGCGCGCCATCATCGTAGGCGCCGGGGGATTGGGACAGGGTATTCTGCGAGAGCTCTCCCAAGACGCGGCCCTTAACTCCCAGATTCTCCCCGTCGCCTTCGTGGACGACGACCCGTATAAGAAGGGCCAGTTCCTGGGCGGTCTCCCTGTAGTAGGTGCGGTCTCGGAGCTGGCCGAAGCTGTCGATACCTGGCGTGCCACCGAAGTCATCATCGCCGTGTCCGGCGCCAAGGGAGCGTTCGTGCGCCGGGTGGTTGATAGCGTCTCCAAGCTCGGCATTACCCCCCGCATTGTCCCGGGCGTCCGCGATATCATTGACGGTCGCGTCGGCGTGCAGGCGCTCCGCAAGGTCGAGATCGAAGACCTCCTCCGCCGCGATCCCATCGTCACCGATCTTGCCGCCGTGGGCGAACTCGTCCACGGCAAGGTTGTGCTGGTCACCGGCGCCGGCGGCTCCATCGGCTCCGAACTCTGCCGTCAGATCGCCCCGCTGCAGCCTACCAAGTTGCTGGTCCTGGACCACAGCGAAAACCAGATCTTCGAGATCCATAACGAACTCCTGAAGTCCTTCCCAGAGACGGCCTTCGTCCCGGTCATCGCCGATATCCGCCACCTGCGCCGCGTCAGCCAGGTCTTCGAGCGCTTCAAGCCCGCCGTCGTCTTCCACGCCGCCGCGCACAAGCACGTCCCTCTTATGGAGGAGAACGTCGTCGAGGCGATCACCAACAACATCCTCGGCACTTCCAGCGTCGTCGAAGCCTCCATCGACGCCGGCGTGGAGACCTTCGTCCTGATCTCCACTGATAAGGCCGTCCGCCCCAGCTCGGTGATGGGGTGCACCAAGCGCGTCGCCGAGCAGGTGGTCACCGCGGCCGCCCAACAGACCGGCCGGAACTTCGTCTCCGTCCGCTTCGGTAACGTCCTCGGCTCGCGCGGCTCCGTTATCCCCACCTTCCTCAAGCAAATCGAGGCCGGCGGCCCCGTCACGGTCACCCACCACGAGATGCGCCGCTACTTCATGACCATCCCCGAAGCCGTGCAGCTGGTCCTGCA
The DNA here is from genome assembly GCA_016873525.1 of Nitrospira sp. Lineage (GTDB taxonomy): Bacteria > Nitrospirota > Nitrospiria > Nitrospirales > Nitrospiraceae > SCVQ01. Next base: position 6,882 of record VGXD01000082.1, read on the forward strand.
GGCCGGCGCGATGGGCAAGTCCGGTGAGCTTTTCGTCCTCGATATGGGCGAGCCCGTGCGGATCGTTGACCTCGCCAAGGACCTCATTCGCCTCTCCGGGCTCGAAGAGGGTGTGGACGTGGACGTCGCCTTCACTGGCATCCGCCCCGGTGAGAAGCTCTACGAGGAGATCTTCTTTGGGCACGAGGAGGTCGTCCCGACCACCCACCCCAAGGTCCTCCGGTCGCCGGCCGACCCCGTGGATAATTCGCGGACCGACCTCATTGAGAGCCTCATTCGCCAGGCGCTCGATCATCCCGACAACTGGGACGACCTGCGCATCCAGCTCCGGTCGCTCGTCCCGGACTTCAACGTCCCGCTCCCGCCGCCTGACGATGAACGTGTGCAAATGTCCAGGGATTCAGGAGAGCAGAAGCTGAGATTGGCGTAGTCGCCGCGAACAGAAAGGGCCCGCCGCCGATGCGGTGGGCCTTCTTGTTTGCGCACAGATCGCTCGCATTGCGAGTTGCAGCATCGGAGCAGTGAAACTGCACGTTGCGTGGCATCTATTATGTCAACGCACGCTAAATCGTGTGCGTGCCATTGCTTAGCGCCCACGTATTTGCTAGTGATTATATGGCATCACGCATTATCTGAGGATCATTTGACGGTGCCTCCTACGTCCATCATCCCCCGAGCGACATAATGACCCAACAGTCCTACGAAGCCGTTCAAAGCGAAATCGTTCGTTTGCGCGGTCTCGCCAAGAAACTCAAGCGCAAACACACCGCCGCCAAACTGCGCGCCCGCCGCAAGGTGCTGGCCCTCATGAAGAAGCTTGGCGTCACCGTCAGCGATCTCAAGGGCGCCAAGCCCGTCGCCGCGACCGCCGCAAAGCCCGGAAAGCGCGCCGCCCGCAAGGCCGTTGGCAGTGCCGTCGGCAAGGCCGCCACCCCCCGCAAGCGCCGCGCCCGCAAGATCCCAATCAAGTACCGCGGCCCCAACCGCGGCGACACCTGGACCGGCCGCGGCAAGACCCCGCGCTGGCTCGCCGCCCAGATCGCCGACGGCAAGAAGAAGGAAGACTTCCTTATTTCATAGCGCTTCCGTCGTTGTCGTAAGTACAGCGCGCCACGCGAACTCCGCATGGCGCGCTGTTGCTTTCGTGGGTGGTCCTTGTTTGGTGCTTGCGCGGCTTTACGGCAACTGCTTTTACCACGGAGGGCACGGAGGACACGGAGAAATGCAACGGCAACTTCTTGGGGGAACTGCGAGCGCCACGCAAATGTCTGCGTGGCGCGCTGTCGTTACCCCAAGGTTTTGCAGTTGCCGTTCTCCGTGTCCTCCGTGTTCTCCGTGGTGAAAGCCGTTGTAGTTCTCCGTGCTCTCCGTGATCTCC
>VGXD01000083.1 GCA_016873525.1 Nitrospira sp.
AAAACTCCGTGGATGCTGAGCCACGGACAGTCCCGTGTAGAGTCCTCCCAGCGTGGCGCAATTCGGGATCAGATCGGTGACCACGCGATGAGACACCCTCGCCAACTGCGGCACGGGTTCGGCGACAACCACGACGATGTCCGTAAAAAGAGACTCCAGCACGGCCAGGGTGCGCTCCAAAAGCGTTTGCCCGTCCAGCCGAAGAAATCGTTTATCCTCCCCCATCCGTCGGCTCTTGCCGCCGGCCAAGAGGATTCCGGTCATGCCAGTGGTTGCAATGCTCATGAACGTGTCGGCACGATCACAGATAAAAAAAGGGGGTGGGACGCCCCACCCCCTTTTCTATCACGTCCAATCACCGGAAGGGTTACAGTTTCTTGCCCTTCTTCTTGTTGGCCCGTCGCGTCAACACCCATCCTTCCAGGATCACGACACCCACCGCGATCAGAGTCGGATAGATGTAGGTTTCCTTCGGGATCGGCGGCTCAAGGACGGTGTAGTAGAAGGCGGACACGGCCATCTTGCGGCCGGCATCGCCGTTGTGCCCGTCCCAGGCAAAGAACACCGTCGGGATGTACTTGCCCATCTCGAACTTGGTGTCTTCGTCGTAGTCTCCCTTGAGGGGCCGGCTGACCATCAGCGTCCAGCGGCCGTCCTTCCACTCCTGCTTCAAGACCTTGAGCTTCTCGGTGAAGTCATCCCGATCTTGGAAGTCCTGATCCCATCCCGTCCCCGTGAAGGCCTTGACGGTCCCGTTGGCCTCCCACTTGACGATGTCCACGGGATACTTCTGGTCGCCCCAGAGGTAGCGCGGCTTGATCGGCGCCGGCAGTTCCTGCCACTTGACCGGGAACTGGAAGGCAAAGGCGTCGTTGTAGACCGTGTACTTGCTCTGCTGGGACGCGATCGAATCAGGCTCGCCGGTCTTGGGCGCCTGCTCCTTGACGTATTGGTCTAGGTTGACCTCCGTCGGCCCGAACGGCAGCTTCTCGGTCGCCACGCTCTTGGAGCGGTCATCCCATTGGAACAAGAAGACGATTTCCTTGTCGTTATACAGCGACTTCACCCAGACATCGTCGATCCGGTTCACGAAATTCCTCGGCTTGTGCGTGATCTGCCCGCCGAACAACACGATCCGGCGTTCACGCTTCTGCCACATTTCGTTGTTGGGATCGTCTGAAATTTCGCCTTCGGCCGGACCAGACCTCATCACGAAGTTGATCTTGGGCTTGTCCGTCAACGGATCGATGCCAAGCGGTTCCCCCTTGGAATCACGCTCGCAGAGTGAATTCACGAAGTTGGCAATGTGCCACCGCTCCTCGACCGTGGTGTTGTCCGCAAATGAGGGCATCGGCGTCCCGCTCACACCGGTCGAGAAGGTCCGGAAGATGTTCTTCACGTTATAGGGATCCTGGCGGCTCCCCCTGAAGTTCCAGCACTTGTGCCAGTTGGCCGGCTGGATCGGAAATCCCCAGTCGTCTTTCAGATTGAACGCGTTGCCGTCGCCGCGCCCTTCGGCCCCGTGGCACTCCACGCACTTCTTGTCCACGATGAGCTCGGCCCCCTTCTTGAGGCTCTCTTCGCTGGACGGAATCGGCTTGATGCTGTCCAATTGAATCACGGTCAGCGTTTCGCTCGACTTGTCGTCGAACTTCCGATCCTTCACCAACTGCGTCGTCACGAAGGACAAGACCTGGAGCCGCTGCTCTTCGGTCAGGATGCCCTCCCATGACGGCATGGCGGAACCGGGCAACCCGTGCGTCACGGTATCGAACAGGTCATTCTGGCCGGGGATCGGCTTCTTGGCGTCGAACAGCGGCAACTCACCGCTGGCCGTGCGCCGGATCTTAAACGTCCCTTGATTGAAGTTTCTGGGCCGAGGCCAGAGCCGGTCGGCGGCCGGACCGTCTCCCGCTCCATCCACGCCGTGGCACCAGACGCACTTGGTAAAGTACACCCGCTTCCCCGCCTCGATCATCTCGGCGGAGGGTGCGACCGGAAGCTCTTCCTTCTTAAACCCTTCAGGAACTCCGCCGCCTTCCTGGGCCTCGGCTGAGGTCCAGACGATGGCGCTCCCGGACACCATCACGATTGCCCCCAGGGCAACCAGCACCAAAAACCATTTACTCTTCGACCGAAGGTCCCTCATGTTATACCCCTTCACCGTAAAGATTGGGATTAATCCCAGGTCCTCGGATAATAGCCGGTATGCCAGTACTCAAAGAGGACGACTTTCCAGATTTCATCCGTGGTCAAATGCTGTTCCCAGGGCGGCATGACCGAGGCCCAAGGGAATCCTTCGTTAGGCAACCCAATCCCGCCCTTCGAGACGCGCCAGAAAATAAACGTCTCCTGGAGCTGGGCAATGGTCCCCGGATCCGTGAAGTTGGCCGGAATCGGGTTAAAGGCAAAGGCGTGCAACCCTCGTCCGTTCAGGTTGTCGCCGTGGCAGAAGTGGCAGTTCTGGAAGAAAATCTCTCCGCCTTCCCGCACGTACTTGAGGTACCCTTCCGCCTTCTCGTCCCAGGGATTGGCGTCGCCCTTCATGAGCCGACCCATCGACTGTTCGACGATCCTCGCGTTGGTATATTCCTGGTCGTACTTTCCCTCCGGATTGACCCGGAAGGGGTTTTGGGACGTCTGAAGCACGAAGGTCTTGCCGTGCACCTTGGTGCTGGCCGGCGGGGCCGGGTGGACGGTCCGCAGCTCAACCGGCTCGTCCAGGTTCGGCAGGAACGAATTGTAGGAGAAGCCCCAGAGGATGATAGGAATCGCGATCAGAAACATGGTCCGCAGCGCTTTATGGAAGCCCGTATTGGCATCCAGCACGTTCATGATCGGCTGCTTGAACTTTTTCCAATCCTCTTCGTTGCTGGACACCCACATAAACACGGCGATCAGCGAGACAAAGCCGTACATGGCCCTCACGCTGAACGGGATGGGCGGATAGACCCTCCACTTCAAGTACGAAACGATAAATACCCAGAACAGGATGCCCTGCCAAAACCTCGGCATGGCTTTGCCGCTCTTGCTGAGCAGATGACTCGTAAGCGCGAACAGGGCCACGCAGAGTGCCAGCTCAAAGAGCATTTGCATCGGCATGAAGCCTTCGACTAACTTCAAGGATGTCATTGTTTAACTCTCCTTCTTACGCTCCAACCAAAGCCTGTCGCGCTTATGAAATCTTGGGCGGTTCCTTGCCCTCTTCCACTTGCGAGAGGTAGTCCACAATTTTATTCAGAGCCCCGGCGCTCAATTTCTGCCCGAAGATCTTGGGCATGGTATTGTCCGGGAACGGCTTCACCACGTAGGCGCTCGGCGAGATCACCGACTCGGTGATGTACTCCCTGACGCTCTTGGCATTGCCCTTGTAACCAGGATCCCTCAGACGGGTCGGCGCGTTGGTTTTCTCGACGAGCTTCGGCCCGATCGTCCCCACCGCTCCGGCGATGCCGGGGATGGTATGACAGGCCACGCATTGCGCCTTGGCAAAGATCTGATCGACCGGCTCAGATCCGTCCGCGAGGAGAGCCCCGCCGCCGGCCGCCGGCTTGTCTTCCTGCTGCTTGGGACGATCCGCCTCAGGAATGAACTTTTCGTAAGACTTGGTAATTTCTTCGAAGGACGGCGCGTCCTTCCCTTCACGAATATACATCCAGGTATCGACCGCGGCCAACTCGCCCAGCGAGAGCGAAATGGGCGGCTTGTGGATGGCCGGCATCGGGCTTTGCTTGTCGTTGGTCCCCTTCACGCCGAATCCGGCGACCACAAAGCAGCTCGGACAAGAGTGAGACTCCGCAATGTACTCCTGACCCGTTTCCGCCGTGCCGGATCCCGCGAAGGCCTCTTTCTGCTCCGAATCCCGATCTCCGGGCTTGCCCTTATGGTACCGAGGATCATCCAACCGCGTCTTGGCCCGGTCCGGGACCCCCCACAGATTGGGAGCCCGTTCGCTCAAGAAGCCTTCGTTGAAGCCGTGACACAGAGGACACTGCCCCTTTCCAATGGCGCCCTGCACCTTGCTCTGGCCGATTCCGCCGAAGATGATCTTCTCGCCCTCATCGGCCAACTGCTGGGACGTCATGCTCCCGAAGTCCAGCTTCACCTCCGGGGGAGGAAACCCGCCTTCCACCTGGGGCAGCCAGTTGCCGTAGCCGGACAGCCCCGCGGCAACCAGGAACATGAACCCACCGATCTTGAACAAGGCCCCGATGTTGGAGAAGTAAATCCCCATCATAAAAGACAGAGCCGTGATCATGACGAGGGACACCGGCAGGAGACGCGATTCGCCGAAGAAGTTGATCTTGTAATTCACGATCGCCATCAACAGCATGAACATGGCGATCATCCCGATGAACGTCTTGAATGTCGCCTGGCGCTTTCTTGCAGGATCCTTAATGCTGACCTGAAAATAGACCAGCAAGCCGGCCAACAGAGCCATAACCGGCCATCCCATGTCTAACGCTGCCCGAATTAACTCGACCACGTGACAAACCTCCTGGGCCTCACTCCCGGCTCACCCGGGCCATGAAACCCTGCAAGTCTTGAACTGCCTAAAATCCTAATGCCCGACCGCAGGCTCCGGAGCCCTTCCAGGAACAGGCGATTTGACTTCCACCGGCGCCTTTTTGGCTCCCAGGGTCCCAAGCCAGAACACAAACATGATGCTGATCCAAAAGAACAGGACGTTCGCCGAAATCATGTTCGCGGCAAAGCCGACCGTATGGGTATAGGCCCAGGGAGAATTGTCGCGCATGATCTCATTCACGTGCCAGAACAGGCGCACCGAGGAACGGATGTAGCCCATGAGCCCCATCATCCACGTGAACGCCGTAGCCAGCATGATCAGAGCGTACTGCGACCGCACCGAAATCTTTCCCCACTCGATCGGCCCGATCTGTTTGGCCCCCTTCAACATGGACAGGTTGAGGGCAGTCATAAAGAACAGGGTCGAGAGCGTCGTGGCTACCTGCGGCACCGACAAGCCCACGCGAACGTTGGCCGGAATGAAATATCCGTAGATGGCCAGCCAGATGATGTTCACGTAGGCAAAGAAGAAGAACACCCCCATGAAGATGTTCCCAAACTTGGCCCACGACACGGCCGGCATCCGATTCCCGCGCTGATACCAGATAAAGCTCAACACGGTCGTCGTAATGATCACGTTAATGCCGCCGTTCTTGGCCGACATGACTCCATAATTCCCCAACACCGGATGCTGCTGACCGCCCATGGCCTTCAACTCGGCCGGCGTCATCACCATCGTATGCGGCGTAATAAACACCAGGAAGCCGCACACCAAGATAAACACAAAGTACTTAATGTACCGCTGGAACCGCTCTCCTCCGCGCATCCGGCCCAACGCCTGCCAGAGGTAGTAGTTCGTGCTCAGGAAGAGAATCCCGATCATGGTCGCCTGGATGATGAAGAGCCAGGCCAACAACCCGCCCATGAGGGTAATGCCCATCTGCTGCCGGTAGGCATAGACCTCGCGCATCAGCCAGTAGCCGGCGAAGGGCAGCGGAATCAAGAACGCCACGCCCAGGGACATGGCGATGTAGCCCATCCAATCGTAATGGGCCCGCTCTTCGTCATTCTTCGCCGACAAGAACCGGTAGGCCGCGTATGCCGCCACCACGCCGCCGCCGAAGGCCATGTTGCCAAGGATGCGGTGGAGGTTGAGCGGATTCCAAAGCGCCGTATGGATGACGTGCCAGATATTGCCCAAATAACGCCCCTGCTCATCCACGCCGGCCGGGGACATCATGAACCCGATCCAGGAGTTGGCCAGGAACATCAGCACGGTGCCGATCACGTTCAAGATCACCGACATGCTCAGATGGAGCCACTTCAGCAGCCCCTCCTTCATCTTGTCCCAACCGTAATAGTAGATGTAGAGGGTGCCGCTCTCCGCCACGAACGTCAGCGCGTAAATGTGCATCACCGGGCGGAAAATGCTGGACAGGTAACCGAAGAACGCGGGATAGAGCGTCAAGAACGTAAAGATCAGAATGCCGCCCAGGATGGCGGTCAGCGAGTAGGCCGTCAAACTGATCTTGATGAAGTCATAGGCGAGCTGGTCGTACTTCTTGGCCATCGCCTTGTCCTTGGAGACCACCCCCATGAACTCGATGACCATACAGAAGATGGGGACGGCCAGCACGAAGCTGCCATAGTAGAGGTGCTGCTGATTGGCAAACCAGAGCAACACGCGGCTTTCGAAGTTATACCGCGGGTAGTCTTTGGGACCATCCGTCGTCTTCGGCGCCGGCGCGCCGGACACGATGCCCTCCGTCTTGTAATAGACGTCGCGCGCCTTCTCGACCTTCTTCTCAGATTCCGCGCCATCCTTCTTAGCCGCATCGGGCGGAGGCCCACCGGCCGCCGGCGCCTCTCCACCGCTGGCGAGGGCGGGAATCGCAGCCACGACCGGCAGAAGCAGCAAGCCAATCATCGCGCTCAACGCCAGAACTGCCAGCGTCTTCTTTCGGGTTATACTGCCCATGGACACCTCCCTCAACAATAAACAATCGCGATAGGATTCTCTAAGAAAGCTCCCAGCCATTCAAACGAGGACCTTCAGCGCCCCTCGTTCCGGCATACAGATTACTTCCGGAACAGATACCAATAGTCCAATCCCTGCATGTCCATCAGAAAATGATCGACCAGGGTAAAATAGGCGACGGAGATCACCACCGACACCACTACGTACATGATCGTCTTTCCCATTTCTTCACTCCCCCGTTAACAGCGCCGACTCGGTGCCTGCAAACTTTCCGTCAGGGCCCTTCAAACACTCAACGGGCCTGTCTAGCAAGGACACTGGATGCCGGCAAACCAATAAAAAAACCAGATGCTCACGGCGCAGGTGACGTAGAAAATCATCTTGCCGATTTTGACTTTCACATCGCTATCAGGTGCGGTTGCTTCTGCTCCCATTTCCTTCTCCTCACGTGTGCTAATGATTAGCGCAAACCCCTGCCACTCCGTTCTTGACAGGCCTCTAGCTCTATGTTAATGCTCTTTTCGTCGCCGTTATTCAAGAGGACACACGATGAGTAAAAACTCAAAAATTTTCGACATTATAGTTTTGGCAGGAATGGTTGTCAATATAATTTTGGCCGTGTTCCTGATTCTCTACTATTTTGATTTTCTATGACTTTCCAGCCCCCTTGGAACCCTCTCCGCCGCCTGAAACGGCACAACGAAAGCCGATCGTTTCGTCCCGAAAATCCGGCACCATTTTGCTCCGGCTCGTCACCCTCACATCACTACCGCTGGTGGTATAGCCCCCTCCACGCATCACTCGGTAGACTCCGTGGTCTGGACCGAGCGGGTTTCTGTCGATAGGATCGCGATACGCGTCCTCGGCGTACCAATCGGCCACCCATTCCATCACATTGCCGGCTCCATCGGCGACGCCGAACGGGCTGACATCGCGCCTGAACGACCCTACAGGGGCCGTCACTTCGTAGCCGTCATTAGCCACCGCCCGATTCGACGCCATCGAATCCGGCTCGTTGCCCCATGGCCAAAGACGGCCGTCGGTCCCGCGCATGGCCTTCTCCCACTCCGCCTCGGTCGGCAAGCGTTTCCCCGCCCACCGGCAATAGGCATCGGCGTCCTCCCACGACACGTACGTCGCGGGCTGATTCACGCCTCCCATGCGGCTCACATTTCTGGCGTAACGCGAGGGCGGAGCGGCCTTGCGATGCCCGGTGGCGGCCACGAAAGCTTGATAGTGATGCTGCGTCACTTCGTACCGGTCGATCGAAAATGCGTCGGTGTAGATGCTCCGTTCCGGCTGTTCGTCATAGCCGCCGACCATGGTGCCTCGGATGAACGGCCCGGCCGGGATCGCCACCATGTCCTCGGCAAGCGGCGCATCCTTCGTCGGCGCGGCCGGCTCAGCCGATTGCGGGAGCGTCGGCGATTGCGGCAGCGTCGGATCGATCGGCGGCAAGCTGGTTCCCCTCAGAATCCCTATCACCGGCAGGCTCGCCATGGCAAGCACGACCACCAGGAAGACGACTTTGAATTTAGTTTCCAGCATGGTTCGGGACCTCAGACCACGCGACCGTCGCAGGCCGACCTGCCCGCCGCCGGAGCCTGCATGGATCGCTCAGGACTTGCCCCGTTGTCCTTGGGGTTCCTCTTCCGGATCTTTGGCGCAACGAATGCCGATGGTGCTGTCGGTGCGCCACATCTTCGCCTGGAATCGCTTCGAGAGGCGCGCATTGTGCTGGG
>VGXD01000084.1 GCA_016873525.1 Nitrospira sp.
TCAGACCGTCGAGGTCCTTTTTTTCCTTCACGCGAAGGCTGAGCAAGACTTGCGGAACGGCCGCCATAACCTTGGCTAACTCCGAGAGAGACCGCCCGGTCCGTTTCATCAGGGCCAAGATTTGGAGCCCGGAGATAAGCCCGTCTCCGGTCGTATTGTGATCCAGAAAAATGAAATGCCCGGACTGCTCGCCGCCGAAGTTATACCCGTCCGCCATCATCCGCTCCAGCAGGTACCGGTCTCCGACCGCCGTGCGAACCAAAGTGATCCCGGCCTTCGACAAGGCCAACTCCAGACCGTAATTGCTCATGACCGTCCCGACTACGGTCTGCCGCTTCAACTGTCCGTCCTTGTGCATGTCCAGCGCCAGCATGGCCATGGCGTGGTCCCCATCCACAAGGCGCCCCTCTTCGGAGACAAAGACCGCACGATCGGCATCCCCATCATGGGCGATACCAAGGTCGGCGCCGTGGTCCTGCACGGCCTGCTGCAGACGCTCGGGGTGCATCGCGCCGCATCCGGCATTGATATTGGTCCCGTCCGGCTCGTCCCCGATCACCCACACGGTGGCCCCCAACTCGCGAAACACCTTGGGAGAAACTTTGTAGGCCGCGCCGTGCGCGCAATCGATCACCACCTTGAGTCCCTGAAAATCCACATCCCTGGGCAGAGACCGTTTGACGAACTCGATGTACCGGCCCTCCGCATCGTCGATACGGTAGGCCTTGCCCACCGCGTCCGCCGTCGGACGCAAGTGGGAAATCTCGTCGGAGACGATCAACTCCTCCATCCGCACTTCCAACTCGTCGGGGAGCTTGAACCCGTCGCTGGAGAAAAACTTGATGCCGTTGTCCTGGTAGGGATTGTGCGAGGCCGAGATCATGACCCCCGCATCGGCCCGGAGGCTGCGCGTCAGAAACGCAATCGCCGGGGTCGGCATGGGACCGACCAAGAGCACGTCCACCCCCATCGAGCAAATCCCGGACGTCAAGGCCGACTCCAACATGTAGCCGGAGAGACGCGTGTCCTTGCCGATCACAATCTGATGCCGGCCCGCGCGCCGTTTGAACAGATGGGCGGCGGCGCGGCCCAGCTTCATGGCTGTCTCGCTCGTCATCGGTTCGAGGTTGGCCACCCCCCGCACTCCGTCGGTCCCGAACAGCTTTCTCATGGCACTCCTTACCCCACGATCGTCAGGCAACCCTCAGCCGAGGGCCGACGGCCGATAGCTTTGGATCGCGTCAACCATCCTGATCACATCCCGCATCGGGCCGACATCGTGCACCCGCAATACCCGTGCGCCGCGCAAGACCGCCACGGCCACGGCCGCCGCCGTCCCCATCACTCGGTCGCCGACCGGCCGGTCCAGGACCTGCCCGATGAAAGCCTTGCGCGACACTCCCACCAGGATCGGGCGTCCCAAGGATGCCAACGCATCCAGGCGCGCCAACACCGTCAGGCTGTGCGAAAGATTTTTACCAAATCCGATGCCCGGATCAAGCAGAATCTGTTCCGAGCCGATGCCGGATTCGCCCGCCGCCTGCATCCGTTCGAGGAAGAACCGCCGCACATCCTGCACGACGTCGCCGTACAGGGGCGCCTGCTGCATCGTCTTCGGCGTCCCCTGCATGTGCATGAGCACAAGCCCGGCGCCGGCCTCAGCCACGACCGCCCCCATCTGCGGATCGAACCGCAGGGCGCTGATGTCGTTGATGATGCTCGCGCCCGCCGCAAGCGCAAGCCTGGCGACGCGAGCCTTCGTCGTGTCGATGGAGACCGGCACGGAAACCCGGCGGCAAACTTCCTTCACCACCGGGATGAGCCGCCTGATTTCCTCGTCTGGACCCACCGGGTCTGAGCCGGGCCTGGAGGACTCCGCCCCGATATCGAGCAGATCCGCTCCCTGCTCGACCATCGCGCAGGCTTGCGTCACCGCCGCATCGAGGTCGAGGTAGCGGCCGCCGTCGGAAAATGAATCGGGGGTGACGTTGAGGACGCCCATGAGCAAGGGCTTGTCCAACGGAATCCGTCGCCCTCCGGCGTTCAGCATCTCCGCACTCGATGCCTGGGCTGGGTTCTTCATCGCCTCTTCAGGTAGCGGCAACCACGAGCGAGCGCCTTATGGCGGGAGCCGGCCGGCGGGACATACACCCGCAGTCCGTCCGTCGCGCGCTGTTAGGCCGGGGCGGTCTGCGGCAGGAATCCGTGTTGAAGGATCTGATCGATTTCCGGCGCGTCGAGGACTTCCTTCTCCAGCAGCGCTTCGGCCAGGGCCTTGAGGGTGGCCATGTGCTCGGTCAGCATGCGTGTGGTGCGTTCGTAATTTTCGGTCACCAAACGCTTGACTTCGTGGTCGATCTCCAGCGCCACCTGTTCGCTGAAATCGCGGCGGGTCGCGATTTCACGGCCGAGGAAAATCTCCTCGTCCTTTTTGCCGAAGGTCAGCGGCCCCAGTTTCTCGCTCATCCCCCACTCACAAACCATTTTCCGCGCCAAGTCGGTCGCCCGCTCGAGGTCGTTGCCGGCCCCCGTCGTAATGTGGTGCAGGACCAGTTCTTCGGCAACCCGGCCGCCCAGCAAAATCGCCAGCGTGTTGTAGAGAAATTCCTTGGAGTAGTTGTGCCGATCGTCGGTCGGCAGTTGCATCGTCATCCCGAGCGCGCGCCCACGGGGAATGATCGTGACCTTGTGCACCGGGTCCGTGCCGGGAAGCAGTTTGGCCATCAGCGCATGGCCGGCCTCGTGATAGGCGGTCACACGCTTCTCCTCGTCGCTCAAAATAAAGCTCTTCCTCTCGACGCCCATGAGCACCTTGTCCTTGGCCGTCTCAAAATCCACGAGCTCGACCGCCTTCTTATTCTGCCTGGCCGCCCACAAGGCCGCTTCGTTGACCAGATTTTCCAGGTCGGCACCGGAGAACCCCGGCGTGCCACGGGCGATTTTCTCCAACTCGACATCGCCGCTCACCGGAACTTTCTTCGTATGCACCTTCAAGATTTCCGTGCGACCGCGCAGGTCCGGCCGATTGACCACGATTTGACGATCGAACCGTCCCGGCCGCAAGAGCGCGGGATCCAAGACGTCCGGCCGGTTCGTGGCCGCAATCAAAATGACGCCTTCCGTCGTGTCGAAACCGTCCATCTCGACCAGCAATTGATTCAACGTCTGTTCACGCTCATCGTGGCCGCCGCCGAGGCCCGCCCCGCGCAACCGCCCCACCGCATCGATTTCGTCGATGAAAATGATGCAGGGCGCATGCTTTTTGCCTTGCTCGAACAGATCGCGGACACGGGAGGCCCCGACCCCCACGAACATTTCCACAAAGTCCGACCCGCTGATGCTGAAAAACGGCACCCCGGCTTCTCCGGCGATGGCCTTTGCCAGCAGCGTTTTTCCGGTTCCCGGAGGGCCGACGATCAAGACCCCTTTGGGAATCCGCCCGCCCAGCTTCTGAAACTTGCGGGGGTCTTTCAAGAACTCGATGATCTCCACGACCTCTTCCTTGGCCTCGTCGATTCCGGCCACGTCGGAGAACGTGATCTTCTTGCGATCTTCGGTGAGCAGGCGCGCGCGGCTCTTGCCGAAGGAGAGCGCCTTGTTCCCGCCGACCTGCATCTGCCGCATGAGGAAGAACCACAGGCCCAAAAACAGAATGAAGGGCCCCCAGGTCACCAGGAACGTGATGTACCAGGGGTTTTCCTCCGGCGGCTTGACCTCGATCTGCACGTTCCGCTCACGAAGGACCTTGACCATGTCGGGGTATTCGGCCGTATAGGTTCGAATGCGCGTACCGTCCTTGAGGATCGCGCTGATGTAATTCGCCTTAATGATGACCTTCGTGATCTCGCCCTTGTCCAATTGGGCCATGAAATCGCTGAAAATCACTTCCTCTTCAGGGGCATGGGTAGGCACGCTGAACAAATTGAACAGGAGGACCATGAAGAGTCCCACCACCACCCAAAACAACAGATTTTTGACCCGAGAATTCATCCACGCTCCTCTTCAGCCCTGATGGTATCTCGCAAGCCGAAAATGACTTCAAATAGTAACACAGGTGCCGGGACCCTGACAACAACGAGCTAGAACCCCTGCCCTTCGTCGTCCACGGTGTCCAGCACCGCCAGATACGGCAAGTTGCGATATTTTTGCTGGTAATCCAGCCCGTAGCCCACCACATACTTGTTGGGAATCTCAAAGCCCACGTACTGAACCTCGACATCCACTTTTCGGCGGTCAGGCTTGCTCAGCAACGCACAGACCCGTATGGACTTGGGCTTGCGCTTCGAGAGAGTCTTGATCAGATGTTGCACCGTCAGACCGGAATCGACGATGTCCTCCACGAGCAAGACATCCCGTCCGGCGACGTCTTCCGTCAAGTCCGTCACCACCTTGACCTTCCCCGAAGTCTTGGCTTTGGAGCCATAGCTGGAGACGACCAGAAAGTCCACCCGCAGCGGGATCCTGATTGCGCGGGCCAAATCCGCATAGAAGGCATAGGCCCCTTTGAGAATTCCGACGAGGAGCAGGTCCTTCTCCCCGTAATCGGCCGTAATCTGACGGCCGAGTTCCTTGATACGCGCGCGCATTTCTTCTTGGGTCACAATCGGTCGCCCGAAAATCCGCTCCATGGTCAGCTTGCCCCTTCCTCTGATGCGTCGTCCAACAATTCGACCGTCAACCATCGTCTCGTCGCGGAGGTAGCGTGGAACCGATGGTCCGTTCGATGTCCCCCCACCCAGACGATTCCTTCGGGCGCCACCAGGATGGGGACTTTCTGTCGTTCCCGGCGCGGCAATTTGATGTCCGCAAAATAATCCTGCAACTTCTTCTTCCGCCCCTGCATCCCGAATGGGCAAAAGTAATCGCCGGGCTTCCAAGACCGGACCAACAAGTTTCCCGCCACTCGGTCGGCATCAAAGACGGCGACGCGCGCAGAGGGCAGCGACGCAGCAGCGGTGCCGGTCCTGATCCATTGCCCCGTGAGGGGCCAGCGCACCACCGCAGGCACGGCCAAGGCCAATCCCTCCGAAGCAGCCAGGACGGCAGCCGCAGCCCCCGATACTCGGTTGGACCGGGGCTCAGACTGGAAGCGAAGCTGCCCATAGACCCGCTCGATTCGGACCCCCTCCACCGTCATGACGGAGCCGGACCGGCCTTGAACGAGCCCCTCCAAAATCCTGCCCACCGATCCGAACGTCGGCCCCTTGTCGCTCCCCTTGGTCCGGCGCAGGACCGACCGGATCACCCGCCGCTGAAGCGCCAGGGGCAGAGCGAGGAGGGCGGCACGGTCCACCACCACGATGCCATCGCCCTCCTGCCGAGAAACACGAGCCGCTTGCTCGCACCCCCATTGTTCCAGACAGAGATCGTCCTCGCGCATGATGTCGGCCTGACGCAGCAGGGCCGACACCACTGCCGGGTTGTAGCCTTTCAGCAGGGGCAGGAGTTCGTGGCGAATCCGGTTCCGCATGTAGAGCGGCTTGTCGTTGCTGGAGTCGGATCGGAACGCCACCTGCCGCTCCTTGAGATAGGCCAGAATCTCTTCCCGGCTCATCTCCAGCAAAGGCCGGACGAAGAAGCCCTCACGGACCGGCGGCATCCCGGCCAGCCCAGCCGTGCCGGCGCCACGGAGCATCCACATTAAAATCGTTTCGGCCTGATCATCCGCTTGGTGGCCGAGCACGACACGATCAACTCCCAATTCCCTGCCGACACGCGCCAACGCCTCGTACCTGGCTTCACGGGCGCGCTCCTGCAAGGAGGACCGCCCTTGCGAGGGCCCCTTCGCAAGCGACACCCCTTCGCACCGAAAGGAAACCCCCAGACGCTGGCAGAGAGCCGCAGCAAAGCGGGCATCCTCATCGGACTCTTCCCCTCGGAAGCCGTAATTGACGTGGAGCGCCGCGATCTCCAAGCTCCAAGACGGAGCCAGCTCCACCAGAAGCGAGAGCAGCGCCACCGAATCGGGGCCTCCGGACAGGGCCACCAAAAGCCGGTCTCCCCGGGAGAAGAGCCCCTCGGACTTGGCCCCTGCGGCAAAGCGCCGGGCCAGCCGGGTAAGACTCGTAACTTGCACGGCAAGGGGACGACTCATCGGTCCAGCAACCTCGCTTCTAGGCTTCCGCAACCGACGCCGCGGCCTTCAAGGCCGCCCGCGCCAGGGTGACATCCAGATCGATGCGCGCCGACAGGGCGTCCGCTGTTTCGAAGACAAGATCGCCTCTCAGCCGCTCTACGAACTGCACGCTGATCGTCTGGCCGTACAAATCAGCCTGCTGATCCAATAAGTAGACTTCTAGCAGGCGCTCTCCCTGACCGAAGGTCGGGCGCGTTCCGATATAGGCCACCGACTCGAAGGAACGGTCCCGCCAGATTGTCGTGGTCGCATAGACCCCGTCCGCCGGGATGACCCGCCCAGGCGGAAGACGAAGATTCGCCGTCGGCCACCCCAGTTCCTGCCCCCGTTGCATCCCCGGCACAACCGGTCCGCTCAACTCGTAGAACCGCCCCAAACAACGCGCCGCTCCGCGCAGGTCGCCCTCCTGCACCAACAGCCGAATTCGACTCGAACTCACCACGGCTCCATCCACCAGAACCGGCGACACGGCATGGACGAGAAAACCGGCCGCTTCGCCCAGCCGCTTAAGGTCCGACATCCGCCCGGCCCGCCCCTTCCCGAACGCAAAATGCTCCCCCACGAACACCTCGCGGGCCGCCAGACCGTCCCGCAAAATCCGCACGACAAACTCCTCCGGCGTGAGGGACGCCAGAGCCCGGTCGAATGCCAGAAAGAGGACCTCTTGAATGCCGGCTTCCGCAAACCGCGTCAGCTTCTCCTCCCGGGAAGTCAGCAGACGGAGGTCCACGTCCGGCCTCAGCACCGTGATCGGATGCGGATCGAAGGTGAGCACCATCGACGTCCCGCCGGCATCCGCCGCGGCCTTGACCACGGTCTGCAACAGGGCCTGATGGCCCCGGTGCTGCCCGTCGAAATTGCCGATGGTCAGCACCGGACAGGAGACTCGCTGATGCTCGGCCAGCCCCCGCGCGACCCTCATGTCATCACCAACCTGAACATCAGTCGTTGAGCAACCGGGCTGCATCCGTGGCAAAATAGGTCAGGATCATATCCGCGCCGGCCCGCTTGATCGAGAGCAGCGATTCCATCATCGCCCGCGTCTCGTCCAGCCAGCCGGCCCGCGCCGCCGCCTTGATCATGCTGTATTCGCCGCTCACCTGATAGGCGGCGATGGGCACGTGCGTATGGGCCCGCGCCGCCGCGATGATGTCCAGAAAGGGCAAGGCCGGCTTGACCATCACGATATCGGCCCCCTCCTCGATGTCGGCGTCAATTTCCCGCAGGGCCTCGCGCGCGTTGGCCGGGTCCATCTGGTAGGACTGCCGGTCTCCGAACTTCGGGCTCGAGTCCGCCGCTTCCCGAAACGGCGCATAAAAACACGAGGCAAACTTGGCGGCATAGGACATGATCGGCACGTCGCCGAACCCCGCCTGATCCAGTTCGTCGCGGATGGCTCCCACCCGCCCGTCCATCATGTCCGAAGGCGCCACCATGTCCGCTCCGGCCTGGGCATGCGTGCGCGCCATGGCCCGCAAACAATCCAGCGTGGCGTCGTTCAGCACCTTGCCGTCCTGCACCAACCCGCAATGGCCATGCGTCGTATACTCGTCGATGCACACGTCCGTGACCACGAGCAGGCCGGGCACCTGTTCCTTCAAGGCCCGAATCGCGCGTTGGACGATGCCGTCCGGATCATAGGCCGACGAACCCCGGTCATCCTTGCGGTCGGGAATCCCAAACAAGATGACGGCCGGGATGCCCAGTTGATGCAGCTCCGCCGCCTCCTTCACGAGGAGGTCCACCGAAAGGCGATACTGCCCCGGCATCGATTCGATCGCCTGTCGCCGGTCCCGCCCGCCGGTGACGAAGAAGGGCGCGATCAGGTCGGCCCGCGAGAGCCTCGTTTCACGAACCATCCGCCGCAGCGGCTCGTTCTGCCGCAGCCGCCGCAATCGCTGTCTGGGAAACCCCATGCCGTCTCCTCTTCTTCGTCCTGCGCCGCCGCCCCCTACTTCCTCGGCAGGTTGGTCAAGAACACGACCAGGTCGCGCACGGAAATCATCCCCACCAGCTTGCCGTTCCGCGTCACGCCAAGGTGGCGCAGGTGATGCGCCGCCATCATGTCGTTGGCGTCCAGCAAGGT